>WRMR01000419.1 GCA_009776995.1 Planctomycetaceae bacterium
AAAACAAAAATTACATGGATCAAAACACTCAAAGCCCTAACCAGTTGATGCTGTTCGATTTATGATGGGACAGTAGTGAAGCAAAAGAACAAATCCTTCTGACGAAAAATCAAAAACGATCCTCGTCCCGGAGGAATAACTTTGACAAAAATGGATCAACCTGCCAATTTCAGTACGTGATTGTGTTTACAGTTTGAGTGAGGTACAAGCGGAATTCATTCCAACGACGGGCTTGACAACGGATGACGAATGCCATACTCTCAAGAATGATCATTCATTTTTCCACGAAAATCACAGAAAAACATGAAAGCGAGAGATAGAAATGCGAAGTAAAGTCCTGCCTTTGTTGATGGTTTTGACGATGAGCTTGTACAATTATTCCAATGCAGCGGACAAGGTTGTGTCCAAAGAATTCAAAATCCCCGATTTGTCGGTGGTTGCACACCGGGGATTTTCGCATGACTACCCGGAGAATACAGTGGCCTCAGCGATGGGTGCCATCCAAGCCAAAGCCGAAGGTTGCGAATTCGATGTGTACATCAGCCGCGACAATGATGTTTTTGTGTTGCACGATGGTACCTTCAACCGCACAACCAACGTCAAGGCGGAAATCGTTGACGGCAAACCCAAGCCGGTGAAAATCAATGACCTGTCCTTTGAGGAAATCCGCCAACTGGACGCGGGAAGCTGGAAAGACGCGAAATTTGCCGGAGAAAAAATCCCGACACTTGACGAAATGCTTGCCGTGTTGAAAGACTCGAAGTGTTGGCCTGTCATTGAAATCAAGCAGGCCGGGTTCGAGCAACAGGTGATCGACGCTGTCAAAAAGGCAAAAATGGAAGACCGAGTTGTCATCATTGCCTTCTCGAAAGACGTAGTGAAAACCATTCGCAAACTTGCCCCGACGATACCCGTTGCCTGGCTCTGGGGAGAAAAATGGGAAAAGAGTGATGAGGAACTGGTCGAATTTCTTGTCGCTGCGGCCAATGAGGTGGACACCAATCTGCTTGACCTGGCTCACACCCATTTGAGCGGGAATGTGGTCAAGGGGCTGAACGACGCAGGCGTCACGGTTTGGTCCTGGACGATTGACGATCCGGTTCGCATGGCCGAACTCCGCAAGGCAGGTGTGGTCAGCATCACCACCAACCGCCCGGATATTGCAAGACCATAGGGCGGACGACAGCCGCAATCATTGTGTTGCGATGGGTTGAAAATGCGGATGCGCGAGTGCCTGTCATCGAGCCTATGCTCGTGTTGCCCGAAGGATGAAATACCGTCCAACGCGATGGGCTTTGTATTTTAATCTGTGAACTTTGTGCATTTCTTTGTGATCTTTGTATTGAAATATTTTAATACAAAGGCCACAAATTGAAATGCCAGTCAAATGGCGTTCGACAATATAACAACCCCCGAATCACCAAAATGAAATTTCAAAACAACCTCATTGACGACATCCGCTTTCAGGAGTAAAACTCATGCCAAAATTATTTCCATTGTTTCATCAGGTGTTTTTTCTCATTCTGTTGTTTTCAAACGGGATTCTCGGAGCTGAGCCGACCGTTTGCCAACTGGCGAAAGACGGCAAAGCACTGCTGAAAATCACTGTTTCCGAAAGAGCATCGCAGAACACTCTCGCACTGGCCGATGAACTGGCCGGGTACCTCACAAAAATCAGCGGTGCGGAATTCGCAACGGAAATCGGAAACGGCGATTCGGGTCTCGTCATCGGCCTTCCGGAAGATTTTCCCTCGTTGCTGTTCGAGTTGTCGTTCGATAAATCACCGTTCGCCCGGGAGCAATATCTGATTCGAAGCACGGAAAAGAGCTTGTATTTGCTCGGAGCGACCGATTTGGCCGTGTCTCACGCCGTTTGGGATTTGTTGCATCGACTGGGATATCGACAGTTCTTTCCCGGGGAAACTTGGGAATATGTGCCGGAAATTGCTGACCTGCATATTGCTGTGGACGATCTTGAAGAGCCTGCGTTTTATGCTCGAAGAATCTGGTACAACTGGGGGCTGTGGGGATACAATGAAGTGCCTTACCGGGATTGGTGCCGTCGAAATCGCATGGCCAAAGGATTTGATCTCCAGAGCGGACATGCTTATGACAGCATCATGGCCGCAAACCGCAAAGAATTTGAAAAGCACCCTGAGTATTTTTCAATGATCGACGGCAAGCGAACTGTGAATTGGGGCGATCAAAAATTCTGCATCTCGAATCCTGGGTTGCGAAAGCTCGTCGTTGACTACGCTGTCCGCGATTTCCGGGAGAATCCGGAGAGGGACAGCATTTCGATGGACCCAAGCGACGGCGGCGGATGGTGCCAATGTGACGAATGTGCGAAGTTGGGAAGTCCCTCCAATCGTGTCGTGATTCTTGCCACGGAAGTTGCCGAAGCAATTAAAAAACTCGACCTTGGGGAAAAGGCCATAGGTTTCTATGCCTATAACGAACACTGTTCGCCTCCGACGATTCCGATGCCGAAGGAAGCGATTCCGAGCGTGACCACAGCTTTTCTGACCGGTGGTCTGAGTTTCGATCAGGTTCTCGATGGTTGGCAATCCCAGGGGGCCGAACGCATCGGAACTTATGATTATCTGAGTGTCGCCGTCTGGGACTGGAACATGCCGCGCGCCGGCAAGGGTTCGCAACTCACGTATTTATCGGAGTTCCTGCCGCGCATTCATGAAAAAGGCGTTCGGTTTTACGATGCCGAATCAGGCGACTGCTGGGGACCCTGCGGCCTCGGTTACTATTTTGCCTCCCGTGTTCTCTGGAACACCAATGAATCGCAAAGATTGAACGAAATCGTGGAGGATTTTCTCGAAAAGTATTTTGGTCCCGCCAGGGAACCAATGCGGGAATTTTATCGCCTGATCCACTTCGATTCACAACGCCGCCCGCATTCCGATCTGGTCGGCCGCATGTACCGGCAAATCAACGAAGCCCGGAAATTCACGACCGATCCGATAATCCTGAAGCGGCTTGATGATTTGACGCTCTACACCCGTTATGCCGAACTGTATGGAAATTATTCGACCAAAGGCGGAACGCGTGATGATGTGACCCGGCATGCCTACAAGATGCGAAAAACGATGATGATCCATTCCTACGGATTTCTCTGCTACTTTATCGGACAAGGGGAAACGCTTAATCCGGGCAATCCGCTCTTCGACGACACGCCGTATAGTGCGGAGGAAATCGCCGCGTTTTTGGCGGAAGGTCCCAAAAACAACACGCCTGTCGATCCCGGTTTCGAAGGAGTCGTTTACGGCAAAAATCTCGTCCCCGCAGCGAAAGTGCTTGGGCTGCCGGAAACACCGCAGGGATATTTTCCGACCGAATCCCAGGATTTGCAAGTGTACCAGATTTATCTTCCCGAAGGTGAAAAAGAACTTGAACTGAAGGTCACGGTTCGTCCGCTTTGGAAAAGTCGGACGACGAAAATTTCGATGTATTCACCGTCCGAGGTCACAGTGCAAACGCCGGTTGCTGAGGAAGAAGACTACCCTGCTGATGGAAAAGAGCATACCATCCGTCTGAAATCGCCGTTTGACGGCCTGCACAATATCGTTGTGCTGGACGGCGGTGATTTCACAAAAATCACATGGCCCGAAGGGTTGCCCGTTTCCGTGGAATCAGACATCAACTCCTCCCACACGCTGTCCCATTTTCGCGGCAACTGGACGCTCTATTTCTATGTGCCGCGTGGAACAAAGCAGATCGGCGGCTGGGCTTCACGGATCGCAAGCTGGGCACCGCGAACCAGCGGGAAAATGCTTGATCCGGAAGGAAAGATACGTCATGACTTTGGAGAACAGGAAGAAGGCTGGTTTTGTGTCGAGGTGTCGGAGGGAATGGACGGCAAAGTCTGGAAATTCCAGGACAACAACGGCCAGCGGCTTTTAATGACTGTTCCACCATACCTGGCACGAAGTGTGCAAGAGTTGCTCCTGCCGGAAGAAGTCGTGGAAAAAGACGCAAAGTAAAGGGCATCTCTCAAAAGGAACTGTGCCAAAATAACATTTACAATTGTTACAAAATTCTTGATAAGATTTTGTAGTTCCATTTTCCCAAAACGTCATTCCGAATGATCTTCAAGATATCAAGTTGTTCGTTGGTGATTTTACGTTTCGTCGGATAAATATTACGGTCTTCCATTGCGTAAACTTTCAAACCGGTACTACTCGTCGTATGGCCAATCAAATTAATGATGACATCCAAACTGACAAGTGGTTGTCCCTTCCAGTTCATCGAAATGTGATTGAACAGTCGATGCTCAATCTTGTTCCACTTGCTCGTGCCCGGCGGAAAATGACTCATAAAAATCGTCAAGCCACTCTCGTCCGCAAACTCTTGCAAGCAAAATTTCCAAAGGCGACTGCGACTGCTGTTACTTCCGCCACCGTCCGCCGTGATGAAAA
>WRMR01000420.1 GCA_009776995.1 Planctomycetaceae bacterium
CTCCCGGGCGATTCGGACAAGGCATGAAAGTGACTATGGACACCCGCCGAAATAAGCTGTTTGATCCATCCGAGCCGCGACGGTAACGGAGCGGTTGTTCCGCTCGATAACTCTCGCGGCTCTGATGGAAGTGTTCACGTTTTTTTTGAACAAATTTAAAACTCTCCGGAATCGCTGAAGCCGGTGGGGTCCTGAAAGCTGGTGAATTCCGTGTATTCGCCGGGGTCAGCTTCGGCGAGACTGGCAAACAGCGTGTATTCGCCGAACCAGGCGAGTTTGACATCCCCGACAGGGCCATTGCGCTGTTTGGCAATCATGATTTCCGCCTGGCCGACGATTCCCATTTCTTCGGCGGTTTCGCGTTTGTGGTAATATTCCTCACGATGCACGAACATCACCACGTCGGCATCCTGTTCGATGGCACCCGATTCGCGCAGGTGACTCAGACGCGGACGATTGTCTTTCGTCGCTTCCGCCGCGCGGTTCAACTGGGCCAGACAGAGAACCGGTACATTCAGTTCGCGGGCCAGACCTTTTAACCGTCTCGCGATTTTCGCAACCTGTTCCTGACGGGGATCGCTGGGGTTGTCCGGCTCAATCAAGCCGAGGTAATCAATCACGATCAATCCGAGGTCTTCCTGACGTTTCAGACGCCGAGCAACAGCCCCGATTTCGGTCACAGTCCGGCTCGGCGAATCGTCGATGTAGAGTGGCGAGGCACTCAGTTCCCCCGACGCTTTGGCCAAAGCCTGGTTTTCAGCGGTGGACAAGTAACCGGCACGCAACCTGTGTGCATCGACCCGCCCGTGGCAACAGAGCATGCGTTGTGCCAGTTCGACCCTTGCCATTTCGAGACTAAAGATAATCGTCGGTTTTTTCTGCTCGACGGCAACATGGTCGGCGATATTCGTCGCGAAAGCCGTTTTTCCCATGCTCGGACGGCCGGCCACAATCAGCAGTTCCGATCCATGCAGACCGCCTGTCATTCCGTCAATGTCTGCAAAACCTGTCGGGATACCGGCTGTGGCACCGTCCAGCCTGGCGTCCAAGATGCGGAACGTCTCCACCAGAACATCGTGCATTTTGGATGCCTGGCTGCCACCTCGTTCGTCATTGATGGCGAAAATGCTTTCCTCCGCCTTGCTGACCAACTCGCGCGGCGTGTGTTCCGGCTCGTAAGCATCGTGCAGAATTTTCGCGCTCGCGCTGATCAACGCTCGTAAAATGGCTTTGTCGCGAACGATTGTGGCGTAATGCTTCGCGTGCGCGATCACATGGACCGAGTACGAAAGCTCGGCAAGGTACGCTTCGCCTCCCGCCGCCTCAAGGTTATCTGTCGATTTCAGATTCTCGACCAACAGCAACAGATCGACGCCTTGCCCGGACGAATACATCTTGTCCAAATGCTCGTAGATGATTCGGTGCTGATCCAAATAAAAATCGTTGGGCCGGAGAATGAGCGCAACATCATCGCAAACCTCCCGCGGGTTGAGCAGAACCGCCCCAATGACGGCACGTTCCGCCTCAATGTTGTGCGGCGGCAAACGGTCGAACATGGCAAAACTCTGCTGTTCGTCGCCTTGCGTCTTTTTGCGGTTTTTTGATGATTTGGCCATGGAAGGAAAGGGGTGAGGGACTAGGGATTAGGGATGAAGGGTGAGGGGAATTGGAAAAATACCAGCCCCCGCGTCCCTAACCCCTAACCCTTTCTTTCCCATTTCGGTTTTTCCGGCAGGCAGGAATCAAATTCGTCAAGCAATGCCTTTTGGTAATCGCCCGCGAAGGTGCCGTTGAAGAAGCGGTCGAGACCTTCAACGCAGAGTGTTTCCCAACTTTTTTCCTCCGTGCCGGGGTTGATCGGGAAGAACAGTGCCTTGTTGGCCACCGCTGCCTTGTAATCGCCGGGAGCATCACCGATCATGAGGATATGATCTTCGGCGTACTTGCCGATTTCCTGCGCATAGCCAAGCGATTCTTTCTTCGTGCCGACCTCCTGACCACAGATTTCGGCCACGTAACGAGCCAAATCCTGCCCTTCCCATTCGTGGACGAGTGCTGCCTGCGGTGTGGCCGAAACAACGAGAATGTCGGCCTTGTCCCGCATTTTTTCGAGTGATTCGCGCACGAACGGAAACGGCGGCACACCATCCCGCACGATTTCCCCGACCTGCTTGTTGACCGCCTCCGACCATTGCAAAGCCTTGAGCAAACCCGGATCGTTCGTTTCCCCGACCGCCCGTTCGAGAGCCGGATTGCCGAGTTTGGTTTCGGTTTTCACCCAATCGATCAGCGATTGCGGGATTTCGACCTGAACTCCGCGTACCTGCACTTCCGGGCGTTTGGCCGTCCATTCCAGTGCCTCAATCAATGCCGGAAACCGGTTGATGCCACGGCTTTTCGAGTACAAATTGACAAATTCCGCCGCTTCCCGGGCATATTTGCTGACGCCCTGCAACCCCCAATGGCTGATTGTTTGCGGAATGAAGCATTCTTTTTGTTTGAGTTCCATCGTGTCGAAAGCACAACCGTCCGAGTCGATGCCGATGAGAAATTCGTGTTTTGCGGTGTAGGTCAACATGGTTTTTATGGTTCAGAAATCACAGTGAAAGGCGGTCATATCACCAAAACGATTCCATCATCATATCATTGTTCGGAGACTATTGCAACCAAGCGCATAAACCGGCAGAAAGAGAGCAGAATGCAGAATGCAGAGAGCAGAATGCAGAGAGCAGAGTGCAGAGTGCAAAGTGGCAGGGCGGCCACATGTGCCACCAGCGCAAAAAATTCTGGCCGGCCACTCTGATCTTCTTTGAAGGCTCGCTTGTACTCCAGCAAGACAACACCGGTCGAAATCAAGCCACTTTTATCTCGAACGAAGTCACTTATACCTTCTTCAAAGTCATTTTTAGGTTCTTGAAAGTCACTTTTAGGTTCTTGAAAGTCACTTGACACCTTCTTCGTAGTCACTTTTAGGTTCTTGGAAGTCACTATCCAGGTTCTTTGAAGTCACTTTTAGGTTCTTGAAAGTCACTTGACACCTTCTTCATAGTCACTTTTAGGTTCTTTGAAGTCACTTTTATGTTCTTCAAAGTCACTTTTATGTTCTTCAAAGTCACTTTTAGGTTCTTCAAAGTCACTTTTAGGTTCTTGAAAGTCACTTGACACCTTCTTCGTAGTCACTTTTAGGTTCTTGGAAGTCACTTTTTGAGGTGATGAAGACACTTTTTCGGTTGCCACCAGAGCAAAAACCGTTCAGAATGCAGAGTGAGGAGTAAGTTCAAAGTTCAAAGTGAAGATAAGGAAGCGGAACATTCTGCATTCTGCACTCTGCATTCTGCACTCTGCACTCTGCATTCTGCACTTTCTCATCCTTCGTGGATTTCGGCGATGGATCGTCCGAGTTTCCGCTGGGGAGCAGCCGCACCGCCAGGAAGACGACGACGCGCCGGGGAAGCCGCAAGTTTTTCCGGCTCGTCACTTTGCAGAAAGGAAAGGATTTTGTCCTTCGAGGACTCCTCGTCGGGTGGCATTCCCATCGTTTCGACAGCGTCGGTCACGCCCATGAGGACCGAACGCTTGACTCCGTCGCGAATCCAGTCAAAAAAGTTGAAATTCATTGTGCTTTCTCCTTATTCACAATATTTGGAATGGTAATGGGTTGGTCGGTCATTGACCAGCCGGGTATCGTTCCCGGCATGTCGGCGAAGAATAACAAGCCCCGTTCCCCGCGTCAAGGGCATTTTTGCCGAAAATGCAATGTTTTGTCCGAGGGTTTGCAGACAGACAGGCTTTAGCGGAGATAGCTGTCAAAGCCCGGTGCCAGTTGCGGCGCGGCGATCCGCTCCGGTGTTTGCCAGGGAAGCACTGTTGGGTAGGGGACGTAGTGATTCGGGACGTTATTCGGCACGGCACCCGGTCCGGGATTTGACTGCGGAGACGACAGCGGCAACTCGCCCGGTTCGTTGGTCGCAAGCATCTCCTGCGGCTTGTCGGATTCGGAACCATCGGAACCATCCGGGTTCGCTTCGCTCACAGGCAACGGCAGGGAGTCCAGCGTTGGCTTCGGGATTGAATTTTCCTGGTCTTTTTCGTCGTGTTCCTTGTAAAAGACCGGTAGCGTCACCGACGGTGCCAATGACTTGTCATTTTCCAGATCAATGATTTGCGAAATCGTCGGGTTGATTTTTGTTCCTGCCAGTTCCGTGCCTTTGCTGATGTCGCCACGGGTAAACGGTCCGGCACCAAAAACCCACTTGGCCCGGATTTGGCTTTCCGTTTGAATATTGCCTGACTGCCAAAACGGGGTGTTGTTTTTCCGGTTATAAACAAATGCGGCCACCTTCACCACCGCTCGTTGGTCTGTCTTTTTGTAAATGGCGATTTCCGGAACGGATGTTGTGCCGTTCA
>WRMR01000421.1 GCA_009776995.1 Planctomycetaceae bacterium
AAAGCCCCAACAACATAGCAATTATCATGGTTTTAGTCAACTTCAACTTTTAGCCTGGACACAGCACTAGTTGACAGAAAAGCTCACACCTGCCCATGAACGGTAGGAAAATTTCACACTATTTCGTAAACACTTGGCTTTTTTTGAAAGCCTGTTTCGTCATTCGAGAACATGGTGAATATTGTTTGAAATAAGCGATACCAAATCTTGAGCTCGGCTTTTGTCTCTCTGGTATTCCCGGCAGATTGACATATAATTGCCGCTTTGAATCATCGATCATCTTGTGTTGGAGGAATTGCAGTGCATGAAATGACGCCGCGGGAAATTGTTACGGAACTCGACCGGTACATCGTCGGCCAGACGGACGCGAAACGCTCGGTGGCCATCGCGGTGCGTAACCGTTGGCGGCGACAAAATGTCGCACCGGAAATGCAACCGGAAATCGCACCGAAGAATATTTTGATGATCGGCCCGACCGGCGTCGGAAAGACGGAAATCGCAAGACGTTTGGCTCATTTGACCGGCGCACCGTTTATCAAAGTCGAGGCGACGAAATATACCGAAGTCGGATATTACGGCCGCGATGTCGAGAGCATGGTACGTGAACTGGTCGAAAACGCCATTGGGCTGGTTCGGGAAAAGGAACGCGAAAAAGTCCGGGAAGAAGCCACGGAACGAACGAATGAAAAGCTCATCGATTTGTTGCTCGGTGCCGATTCTGATGACGATTCATCTCAAAGTCGTGGTGTCACAAGCATTGCGCCGCAAGGAGGTGGTCTCCCGCCGGGATTTCCGCCGTTCGTTTTTCCGGGAATGACGCAGACGGATTCGACAGCGTGGCAACAGGGTCAGGCGATGGGGGCCAACACACCGGAAATGCAAACCGCACAAGAAGATACGGCAAGACGCGAACGGAACCGTGAGCGAATCCGCAAAATGTTGCTCGACGGCAAAATGGAAGAGCGAAAGGTCGAGGTTACCGTCGAATCGAAGGGCAACGGGATGCCAATGATGATGGGAATCGGCGGCGACCTGGATAATATTCAGGAAATGATCGAAAAAATCATGCCGAAACGGTCGCAGTACCGTGAAATGACCGTCCGCGAAGCCCGTACCGTGATTTTTGAACAGGAATGTGAAAAGCTGATTAATAAGGAGAAAGTTGATGCCGAGGCGATTGAGCTGGCCGAAAATCTTGGAATGATTTTTATCGACGAAATCGACAAGGTGGTGGCCAGCGAGAAATCGAGTGGTGCCGACGTTTCCCGGCAAGGTGTGCAACGCGACCTGCTCCCGATTGTCGAAGGCACAACCGTGCAAACACGTTACGGCTATGTGAAAACCGATCATATTTTGTTTATTGCCGCCGGTGCCTTTCATAAATCGCGGCCAAGCGATCTGATGCCCGAACTGCAAGGGCGGTTTCCGATTCGCGTCGAATTGCAAGACCTGACGCAGGAAGATTTTGTACGCATTTTAACTGAGCCGAAAGGTTCGCTGACCGCCCAGTATGCCGCCCTGATGGCAACGGAAGAGATTGAGCTGTTTTTTGAGAAAGCCGGCGTCGAAAAGCTGGCCGAATATGCGTTTTCGGTCAACCAAACCTCGCAAAACATCGGTGCCAGACGACTTGCGACGATCATGGAGCGGCTGCTCGACGAACTCAGCTTCGATGCCCCCGACATGAAAGCCGGCAAAGTCGTCATCGACGCGGATTATGTTGTCAAACGGCTGGAAACCGTGACGCAGGATGAGGATTTGAGCAGGTTTATTTTGTGAGTGGCAGGTTGCTCACCTGACACCCGCTTCTTTACTTTTCCCGCCAATTCCTGTAACATGGTCATCACGCGGCGCAACAAACACCATTTCACTCATACGTAACACAGGAGATACCGACATGTCAGACGACCGGACAGATGGCCATGATGCAGACGGGCTTTATGCCCGTGGTGAAGGTGAGCTTTACGATGATGGCTTCCATGGCGATAGCGGGCACCAGGACAATCAACATCAACACGGCATGACAAAGGACCAAATGATGGATCAGGCAATCGAAAGAAAAGAACCCCCCAAGGCCGGGTCGCCGGAAGCACTCGGCGTTTCCTGGACGGAAGGCAAATATTCGGGAAAAAATCTCCGTTCAAAATGCCTGCTGGTCTGGCTCGTGACGATCTTTTTCATCGTCATCAGCATCATCTTGTGGCGCAACGGCTATGCGGGCAAAGTCGCTTTGACTTTAACGATGATTATCCCGGTTTGTACCTGGGTTTACTTCGGTGCCGTTTACTTCTACAGGACGATGACCATTCGTTACCGCCTGACGCAGCACCGGTTTTACAACGAAGAGGGGCTGTTCACCAAAACGGTGGACACGCTGGAACTGATCAACATTGAGGACATGACGCTCAAACAAACACTGGTTGATCGCCTTGTCAACGGCGGGACGGGTACGATCGTCCTGATCTCGAACGACGCAACGCATCCGACGCTCAAAGTCACAGGCTTGGAAAACCCGCGGGCGGCCTTTGAGTCCATCGACGAGTTGCGCCGCCGCGAACGCAACGCCCGCGTCATCCGCTCAGTCAATTAAGTGCAAAGTGCAGAATGCAGAATGCAGAGTGCAGAATATTCCGCTCCAAACTCCTAGCCACTAGCCGCTAGCCACTCAATAATCCGTTTGTGCGTTACAATACGTCGTTTTTCGGCCAAAAACACGCAATATGCGTACAAAAAGCCGTGCGCAAAGTATCAATGAAGAAGCAAATATTCCCGTGCACGAAGCCAAAGATCAATGAGGCAAACGGAAAGCATGATGTGTTTTCCTTGAGATCGAATTTGCCAACCCTGAAGTTCGGTCACGAAAGTCAAACCATGACAATCGGGAATCAAAATGTGGTGAACATGAATAAAACTTCGGTCAACGAAACGATAACCACGGCTTTTTGTAACAGAAACAAAAATACTGCTACAGAAAACGAGTGAGACGGTAACGGAGTTCAGAACGCAGATCGCGGAATTCCCCACGAAGATTTTTTGAGTCAGGACGATCACGCCGTGACCACTCTGCCAAAAATTTTCGTGTTCCTTCGTGCCTTCATGGTGAAATTTCATCAACACACAAGAAGTTCGGCATTATGTCAAAACTCACACAAAGCGACGCCTGGAAAGCCCTTGAAAAGCATCTCGCCCAAGAGATACGCCCGATGCATCTGCGGACGATGTTCGCGGACAATCCTGAACGGTTTGACCGGTTTTCGATTGAATGGAACGGGATGCTGTTCGACTATTCGAAAAACCTGATCAATGACACGACCATGTCGCTGCTGATTGACCTGGCCGTTGAACAGAATCTCAAGAGTGCCACCGAGGCCATGTTTAGCGGCGACAGGATCAACGTCACCGAGCAGCGTTCCGTGCTGCATGTCGCGTGCCGCAACCGTTCCGGCCGGCCCATTGAAGTGGATGGTTGTGACGTCATGCCGGAAATCAACCGCGTGCTGGACAAGATGCGCGATTTCTGCGACCGGGTGCTGAACGGTCAGTGGCGCGGCTGGACGGGCAAGCCGGTGACGGACATCGTCAATATCGGCATCGGCGGTTCCGATTTGGGACCGCTCATGGTGACCGAGGCACTCAAGCATTACAAAACCCCGCTCAACACACATTTCGTCTCGAATGTCGATGGCACGCACATCGCCGAAACGCTGAAGGGACTGAACCCGGAAACAACGCTGTTCATCGTGGCCTCGAAAACCTTTACCACACAGGAGACGATGACCAACGCGCAAACGGCGAAGGATTGGCTTCTCAAGGCCGCAAACGACTCGACGGCGGTGGCCGGACACTTCGTCGCGCTGTCCACTAATCGCCATGAGGTCGAATGTTTTGGCATCGACCCGGATCACATGTTCGAATTTTGGGACTGGGTCGGCGGCCGTTACTCACTCTGGTCAGCCATCGGGCTGTCGATTGCCCTTGCCGTCGGCTTTGACAATTTCGAGGAACTGCTCACCGGCGCGCATGAGGCCGACGAACATTTCCGCACGTCTGCGTACAGAAACAACATCCCGGTCATCATGGGGTTGCTCGGCGTCTGGTACAACAACTTTTTCAACGCCGAAAGCAGTGCCATTTTGCCCTACGACCAATACATGCACCGATTTGCCGCGTACTTCCAGCAGGGTGACATGGAAAGCAACGGCAAATTTGTTGACCGTGAGAACAACGTCGTTGACTATTCGACCGGGCCGATCATCTGGGGTGAGCCGGGCACAAACGGTCAACATGCGTTTTACCAGTTGATTCACCAGGGCACGAAAATGATTCCCTGCGATTTTCTCGCACCGGCCCAAACACTCAATCCGATTGGCGATCACCACGAGAAACTGATTGCGAATTTCAT
>WRMR01000422.1 GCA_009776995.1 Planctomycetaceae bacterium
CGGGTACGGCGGCAGGTTGATGCGTCCCTGCAAATGCACGCGCACTTCGGAACTGTTATTCCCGCCGACAAGCGGACGATCCTGCACGAGTGCGACGTTCAATCCGAGTCTCGCCGCCGAGATCGCGGCACAAGTCCCGGCGATACCGCCTCCGACAACCACCAAATCGAACGGACCGCCTTCCGCGTCGGGAGGAACGTCCGGCAAACCGAGTGCCTGGCGGCGATATGTGTTCAGCGTTTCGAGATCGTTCGGCGGCGTAAAATTCGGGTCAAGCGTCAAACAAACCGCATCGACACGGCCATCGAAGCCGGTCAAATCCCGCAACTCCAGCGTGCCGTTGAGTTGATCGGCGGTTACGGTGACGTCGGCTCCCTTCTGCCAGTGCCATTCCACGCCTTCGGTACCAAACATGGTGTCGAGTGTCTTACCGTTGACGACAAGTTGAAATCGCCCCGGGGAGTATTGCGGCGTCCAGGTCACCACCCAGTTTCGCGTGCGGACGAACACGCGATATGTTCCCGGTTGGGGAAACGTGACAGCCGTCTTTGCGTCCACCACCGGCTCCCCCAAACCGTGGGCCAGCAGTATCGATGAACCCATGATGTCGATAAACTGCTGGTCAACAACCCAACCGCCTTTGACGTCGAACGATTCCGCCTCGACAAACACGGTGGTTTTCGGATCAAACGGAACCTGTTGTGCGTAAAGACCGTTGCCCGTCGCCAAAACCGCGAACGTCCAGATCAGCGATAACAATACTCTTTTTCTCATGGTTGTTCCCTTGTCATCATCTCACCACGGAGCGGCCTGTGATGAGACTCGTTTATGGTTGTTGATAAAACTCGATTTCCCAAAGCCGCGCGATATTGTCCTGCGTTTTGGTGATGAGCAGGCGTAGTTGACTGACAGTCACTTGGCCAAATTTTTGACTGCTGTCATACGCCGTATTGTCGGTCACTTTTGCGTCGGGAACGTCAACCCATTGACCATTGCGCAAATACTGCAACACGTAACCGTTGACGGCTCCGACCAATCGCGAACCATCGTGATAACCGCTGATGACCCGCATCGTGTTCACCGTCACGGGCGTTTCCCACGCAAAATCAACGGCAATCGGTTCGCGGGAGGATTCACTGACCCATCTTGCCGCATTATCATTGACATCATACCGTTTGTCATGGAGGTATGCAACCAAGCCGCTTCTCGTTTCGGCGGAAACGGTCACTTTGGCCTTTGGTGCGAAATTTTCTCCGGCGGTTTTGAGCCACTCCGGCGGTTTCACGACGATCTTGGCCGAATTGGAATGGGTTGTTGTGAGAACAGGCACAAAATCAGGCGAATGCGGCACACCTTGGACCATCAACGCTTTGAGTTCGGCAAGATGATTTTGGTAAACGCCGCGCGGCGTTGTGTCATTTTCAACGCAAAGAGAAGCCGCCATACCGACAATTTCCCCCATACATCCGCCGGTTCGCATGACGCGGGTTGCTCCGAGTGCCTCATGTGTCACGCTGATATTTCGTCCGGCCATGAAAAGATTGTCGATATTACGCGAATAAAAACAACGGTACGGAACCCAGTAGGGTCTTTGGTATTGTGTGTAGTGGGCAACGGCGATAAACTCATCCCCTTCAAAGCCTTTGTCGTAACGCGGGTCAGGAAGGTGCAGGTCGATTGGCCAACCGGTCGGCACGGCACTGTCGTCAAATTTGACCGATTCGAGCAGGTCTTCTTTCGAGAGAACAATATCGCCCATCAAGCGGCGTGATTCCCGTTTGCCGGCAATGTGTGCCATCCAATTCAGCTGGTGATTGGGAAGAGCCTGATCGACGTTTTTCAAAGCGTCCCAGGCACCATAAGCCGCCCGGAAGTTGGTGTCGCGTATGTATTCGGCATTTCCGATCGGATCGTGATAAAACCCGCTTTCCCAATACCAGCCGCCGAGTTGCATCACGTCGGCATTCGCACGACCGGGAAACGGTTTGTCGGTCAAATCAAATGCCCAGGGACATCGCGGAAACGGTGAGGCGGAGTCGGTTTCGACCGCGTTCCAAAGATTGCACGGCCCCATGTGACCGTCGTAAGTGACTTCATGGTCTGCCCCGGCGATAAAACCGAGGCATCCGTCGCCGGTACAATCCGCGAACAACCGGCCGTCGAACCGGTCATTGCGTCCGGTCCGTGTCGCCTGACCAATCACACCGACAATTTTATTTCCGTCCATGACCACATCATTGACACGGCATTCCAACACGAGCGTGATATTTTTTTCCGCACGCACCAGGTCAAGTTTGCGTTCATCTTCGTATAAGTCAGCCGTGTTCGCGGGGCCGTAATGCGCCGCATTTTTCTGCTCCAGTTCGGCAACGACATTGCCGACATTCGGGTACGGCTCAAGGTTCCTCGCCCCTTGTAACCAGACGCGCACTTCGCTGCTGTTGTTGCCCCCCAACACGGGTCGATCCTGAATCAAAGCAACTTTCACTCCGTTTCTCGCGGCAGAGATTGCGGCACAAGTCCCGGCAATTCCTCCGCCGACCACGACCAGGTCAAACTCTCCGGCCAACTCCGGCGTTTCTGGAAATCCCAACAATTGCCTGCGCAATTCCGACAGAGATGGGCCGTCGTTTGGCGGCACAAAATCCAAGTCGCGGGACAAGAGAATCGCATCGCAACGGCCTGCAAAGCCGGTCAGATCATGCAGGGCCACTGGAACTTCGGCTTGTGCAATCATGACACTTCCGCCGTCCTGCCAGTGCCATTCCCGGCCTTCGGTGCCAAAGACCGTTTCCAGCGGCTTGCCGTCCATGAGCAATTGAAACCGGCCTGGCGCACCTTTCGCGTCCCAATCGGCGACCCAATCGCGGGTTCGCACCCAAACGCGGTATTGCCCCGGTTCCGCTTTCAATGTCGTCACGGCATCCTTGACCGGAACGCCAAGTCCGTGTGCCAAAAGAAACGGCGAACCCATTTGATCCATGAACTGCGAATCATGCAGCCAACCGCCATAGTCGGCAAAATGCTCCGCTTCAAGAAGTATTTTGTCATCAATGGCAGTGTTGTCTCCAACCCCGGCAGCCGAAGCAAAAGGTGGTGCCATGAACAAGAGGAAAAACGCAATTAATCGCCATCTGGCGCCAATTTGTTGGAGCATATCAAGACCTTCATCATCACAAAATGTTATGGGGCAACTTTGCGGAGTAAAACCCGCACCGCTTTGCCGCATTCGAAATTCTGTTCGTTCTTTCCTTTGGTGATCGTGATTTTCAAGGGGGATGTTGCCGGGTCAGTGTAATCTTTTTCAACACAGGAATATGTTGAAATCATTCCGCCCACTTCAACTTCGTTCCCCAAATCGTCCACGGTTGTACGATTGGTTTTTTCTTGTTCATTCTCTTCTTTGTAAATGACAATGGCATAGTCCCCTTCCGGGGCACCGGGATATTTCCCATGCGTCACAACCCTTGCAACGCCGGATTCATCTGTAATGGATGTGACAGCCCATTTGGACGATTTGCCTGCGGGTTCCAGCGAAATCACGGCACCGACAAGCGGTTTTCCTTCCTGTTGAAACGTCAGGATACAGGGGTAAAGCGTGGGAAGGTCGGCCGGACGGGACGCATCCCGGCACCCTGATATTGTGGCACAAACGAAGAATGCAAACAACAAGAGGGGCAATAATGCAAGATGGAGATGTTTCATAATACTTTCAATGGTTGTGATTGACTGTTGATTGTCCGATAGCAAAACAAGGGATTTGCGCAGGAATAGCAATGCTCATTACAATAACAGCCCGGAACGTAAGCGACGGATGGAACCAACCATTCCCGGAACCGGTCACTAACGTTCCCGGCTGCCATTGCATAACCGCGATTGTCGGTTTGGGCGGGTACTACAACGATTTTGATTCCCCGCCATTGATGGAACCATAAGCCCCCCAGGTCCCATACGCTGTGACGCCGCTCAGATTCTGGGGTTGATTCGAGCCATTGGTATCAATCGTATCCGAAACAAAGGTCACGGAAGCATCAAATAATCCGACATTGACCCCGCCGGTGTGATTGCTTGAGGCCGAATAGATTGCCCAGCCGGCACCTTGCGTATCATTCGTCGGGCAACAGGACGGTGAGTTGGGCGGCAACACGGCGGCAAATCCCGTAATGCAATAAGTTCCGTACAAAATACGTTTACCGCGCATCGAAGAAGCCGCTTCCACGGAGGAATCAAATTGCGACTGATTGAGCGGGTCCCGGACTGCGTTGCAGAGGGAAGGATTGGTCAGCATGGCCGTACCACGATTTGTAGCAATGGCGCCTTTGATGCGCCGGTCACCCGTGTCGCTCTCGGAAGTTATCGCTTCGCTATAGGCAAGTGTATTGGATGTCCC
>WRMR01000423.1 GCA_009776995.1 Planctomycetaceae bacterium
GTCGGGGAATTTGCTGACGCCGTCGGAGACGTTTTCAAGTTTCGTGTGGGTGTAGCGCATGGTCATGCGAATATCGGCGTGACGCATGGCCTGTTGGACGACTGTGATGGGTACCCCCTGATCCACGAGAATTGTCGCATGGGTATGTCGCAGAGCGTGAACATCAATCACTTGATCCATTGCGTCACGTTTCTCAATTCCGGCGGCGCGGGGGTTAAGATTGTAAAGAATGCAAGCCATCTTGCAGAAGTTGGCGAAATCGCCGCGAAAATTACTGTAAAGCATGGAAACTTGATGTGTGTTGAATGCGCTGAAGAGTTGGTAAAGGCATTCAAACAAAGAGGTATCAGAGGTGAAGTATTGGAAATTGTTTCAAATGCCCCGTATAATCGAGGTTATATTCAGCAAGTTTCAACAGGCATCAATATCTGAAGGCGGTATACACCAAGGAGTACAAGTTGGTGACATGATTTATGACAATGTTTTTAAAAATGGTATTAAAGCATCTGAATGGATAAACCAATTTGCATGTCCACGTCCTTATACATTAACAATAACAACAAAATTGGTGTTTTAATATGATTGATATTTTTTCTCCAGCCGACAATCGTGTATTTTCATTAATTGATTTGGTCAGGACAAATCCAATTTTGTATCTTGGAAAAAAGTCAATTACTCTCTTCTCAGCCCAAATGGCCGTCATGCCGATTCGCTGGTTGATGGAGTTCGAGTGGAATTCAAGTCAATTAAGCCCAGCACTGTTATCACAGATAAGACATTTAAAAATATTGTTTCTGATTCTCTAAATAATGGCGGGCAGGCACCAACCATTGTCATTGATGCCAGAGGAAAGGGTCTGTCACAAGCTGACGCAATCATTGGCATGGAAAACGCCATGAAATTCAATTCAAAAAGACTTGGTTATCTTGCTGTTATTGGCGATGGTTATTTTATTGGTATATTTAGTCCTTTTTTCTAATGGGAGGTGATTATGAGCATAGATTTGAGCATTTATTTTGGCGGAAAACATTATACAATGGAACACTTGCTTAACCGTGCAAGTGAAATTATCGGAAAACCATTCACTCTTGATGAGGAATGGTTACGTGAGGATGCTGAGGAGTTGTATCGAAATTACACATTGGGTGCGTGTATGTGGTGTATAGTTAATAGAGACTTCGAAGACCTTGCTCCAAAATTAGAATATGGCTTTCATCTTGGCATTACAGAAGATCAAATCATACGACAGGAAGGACTTGACTCACATGTCTATCTCAATTACGTTGCCATGATTATTGCGGAGTATTGTGCTTGGAAGTTGGAAGATAAAGTGTTGATTGTGGATACTCGTGGAAGGTCGATAACTTATGATTACTTAAAAGCTGAATAAAGGTGTCCTTGTCCATGACTTTTGACAGACACGGAAACCGCCGAGAATCGAAGCCTTAAAACGGGAGACAAAGTTCGTCTCTTTCGTTGTTTCGCGTGTTTCGTATTGAAAAATCCCCCGAATAACCCGTTTATTCACCAAATTCTGCCGGAAATTCGTCAAAAAAACGCGGAATTTGTACAAAAAGAGATGCTCGCGGATGGAACGTTTCACCAATCTGATGAAACGTTATCACCGTTTGATGGAACGTTATCACCGATTTGCTCAACGTTATCACCGATTGATGGAACGTTATCACAGATTTGCTCAACGTTATCACCGCTTTGCTCAACGTTATCACCGTTTGGTGGAATGTTATCACCGTTTTGTGAAAAAATCTGATGGATTTCGTGGCGTCAGTTTGTATCACCAGCACAATAATACAGTATAGCTGGCAAAATCGGCAAATTTGACGGCATTTCCGAAATATCTGACCAAATGTACAGGAAAAAAGAATAAAAAACGGGACAAGAGGGTAGAGTTTGACAGACAATGCAGTATTTTTGTTTCGCGCAGAGACCGCAGAGCTGTCAGAAAATTTTACTGACCAGCCAACAACCCTGGTTGCGCTGGTGGCACAAGTGACCGCCGTTATGCCCCGCGTTTACCATTTCTTTGCCACGAAATCTTCCGGCGGCGTGATGATTTCGACGGTTCTGCCGGCCTGGACGATGACATACAATCCTTTGCGATGTGCAAATTTCACGACATCGGGATCGACAGAAGCCCCGGCAATCGCTCCGATGAACTGTCGTCTCTCCACGTGACTATTCTTGCCGGCATGGCTTCGATATTTCTCCAGCCGTTCGATATGGTCGAGGACATCATCGGCTTTTGGCCTGGTTTTCACTTCAATAAGAATGACAATATCGCCGTTTTCCAGGATCAAGTCGATTTCGCCACTCGCACTTGTGCCCTTTATCCCAAAAACCTTGTTTCGATAATGGGCGGTCACGGTGTATCCCAATGCCTGGAATTGTTCAACGATGTCTCCTCCGATCATATTTTCGACAATGACTCCGACCCGTGAACCGAGTGCCGAAATTTCCCGGCTGGTTCTGTCCATCCGCCGGTCGAGTTCCTGAGACCGCTGTCTGGCTTCCTCGTTCATTTGGGCTATCCGCCGGTCGGTTTCTTGCATTTGTTCGCGGGTTTGGCGGAACAGCTCGAGGATTCCCTCGTATGTTAAGGGCGTTGGTTGCTGTTCGGACATGGTTTCTCTCTTGGGGATTGAAATGCTTTCAAGTGAGCCAACGGAACAACTTGATTGTACCTTATTGCCCCTGTTTTTCAAGCGGAAATCAATCAAATCAAGAAACGGCAATCACAGAGTGGCCGTCCTGACTTTTCGTTTCCGGTTACCATTCGCAAAAGGGGTGAGGTTTTGCCGCATCACGGCAGAAGGTAGAATTCGACCTCCCAGAGCCGCGCCAGATTGCCCGGTGTGGTGGTGATCCGCAATCGCAGTTGGTTTGTTTCCACTTCCGGGAACTTGCAACCGAAATCGCATTGCTCGTTTTCCGTGACAACCGTGCCGGGAATGTCAATCCATCTGCCGCGAACAAGCTGCAACGAAAAATCCGTGACCGGTGTTTTCGGTGTGCCGTCACCCGCCTGACCGCTCAGGATGCGAACGGCGTTGATTTTGACCGGCTGTTCCCACTCGAACGTCACCCAGTGTTCGGAATCTTCATCGCTGACCCATCGGCCCGCATTGTTTGCGAGGTCGTAATTGCCGTCATTGATGCTTGACGCCGGGTAGTTCGCCTTTGTGTAAAGGCTCGACACGGTGACGTTCGCTTTTCGGGCAAAATTTTCGCCCGCGTCTTTCAGCCAGGCCGGTTTCGACACAGCAACCGAACTCTTCGGTACAGGCGGCGGGGCAACGCCCTCCTCCATCAGAGCTTTCAGATCATCGAGATGATTCTCATAAACGCCGCGCGGCAAGGTGTTGTGTTTTTTGCAGAGCGACGCCGCCATGCCGACGACTTCGCCCATCATGCCGCCTGTTCGCTGCACGCGGATCGTCCCCAGTGCGACGTGCGTGACGCTGATGTCACGACCGGCCATAAACAAGTTGTTGATATTCCGCGAATAGAGACAACGATACGGTATCGCGTAAGGCTCGATTTGCGTAAAATGGGCCACGGTCATAAACTCCTCACCGGGGAAATCCCGCGAGTTTTTCTCCGTCGGATAATGCAGGTCGATTGTCCAGGTTGTCGTGACGGCGGCGTCGGGCCACTCACGTTGTCCGCGAATATCCTGCTCCTGCAAAATCACGTCACCCAACAACCGCCGCGATTCTCGTTTGCCCGCAATGAAAGCAACCCAGCCGAGTTGCCGGTTGCGGACGCGTTCCGGCCATTCGCCGCCGGCCTGATTCTTCATGTATGCCCAGTGCCCGTAAGCCGCACGCAAGCCGTGGTCGCGAATTCGCTCGAAATCCCAAATCTGGTCGAAGTTCAAGCCCGTTTCCCAATCCCAGTCCCCTTTGACCATTGGCTTGGCCGTTGCGTCGTTGAATTGGACGGCCCACGGCAAGTTCGGAAACGTCGTCGTCCAGCCGGTTTCGACGGAATACCACTGCACGGACGCGCCCATCGTCATTTTGTCGGCAACTTCCGGTGCCAGCGATTCGCCGGTTTCGGCCTTCGATTCGCGGCCCATGCGCCAATCGGCACCCGCATAATACCCGACATTGCCGTCGCCTGTGCAGTCGGCAAACAGCGGCGCAGCGAAACGCGTTTCTTTGCCGGTTTCAATGTGTTTGCCGATGACCGCCTCAATCAGGTTTTTGCCGTCCATTTCGACGCCGATTGCCCGGGTGCAGAAAAATGCCTTGACCCCGGTTTCGGCGGCGAGCAGGTTCATTTTTCTCTCGTCTTCGTAATAATCGGCGGGCATCGCGTTGCCGTCGCGGCGATGATTCATCTGCGCGACAAGGTTGCCGAGGTTCGG
>WRMR01000424.1 GCA_009776995.1 Planctomycetaceae bacterium
GCCGTGACGACGGGCAACCACGGCTGTGTGCGACCCATGTCCGGGTGTTGAACCAGCAGCCAGAAAACCGCGATGGCCTGGCACACGATGAAAAGCCCTTGCGCAATCCCCAATCCGAAAAACTGCCATTTGTGCAGCATGAACATGGCGTAACTGATGCGGCCAACTGACCCCGGCACGAGTTTCCGGTATTGCGGTTCGGCGCGAAAAAACTCCGCCGCTTCGACAGGTTTCTCGTCGATGATCGTTGCCCGGTACGGGTTCTGTGAATCGTCATAGTCCGGCGAAGGCATGGTTTTTCTTTTCAATAGCGGAAACCAGAACCGCGACAGTCATGGAGCGGTCGAATTGGAAAAACCGCTCCATTACTGTCGCGGCTCTGATTGAAATGCGGCCCTGATTGCGGTAATTACGGAGTGATTGTCCTGTTTGCAAACGCCAGCCGCTCCAGGTCCGGGATGTCATAAAACCGGAGTGCGCCATGCACGAGGTTTGTAATCGGGTAAGGCGCATCGCCTTCGCGGACGACTTCGTACCAACTTCGAAGCGGCGTTTCGAGTGTGACCGTACCGATCAATGACGGTTCAAGAGCTTTTGCATGAAGGGCAATCAATCCCGACATTTCTCCGGAGGCAATCACATCAAAGGGACTGCCAACCCTGATATTTGCAATTGTGAGCAAGTCATCGGTTCGCATTCCGATGTAGGTTTTGCCAAGCAAATAGGCAAGGTAAAAGTCAGTGCCATCGGTTCCAAACTGCTTGTGATTGAAATAGGTCGCACCCACTGCCTGCGTTTCGCCCATACCGCGCAGATCAACCGCCAGGACGGCTTTGCCTTCACGGAGCAGCGATTCGATTCTCGGCAAGTCCGCCGTCTTGCCTGCGTCGTTGAGGTAAATGACCGCCCCTTGGACGTCGCTCTTTGGCATAAATCGAATCATCGGCAAAGGAATTTTCCCGTCTTCCACAGTCACGGTTTCCGCTGTGACTCGTGAAGTCACTTCAGCCAGCGACGGCGGAATATTATTCAGTTGCTTCAAGATACGAGGACGATCAGGAACCGATTCCCGGGAAAACCGCGACCGAATCACAGAGCGAATTTGCCCGGCCAGCTCTTCATCCGTAACGTTGGGATCGCGGTTTTCTCTTATCGCGGCCAGGTGGTCGTTACAATCACGGTTCAAATCGAATGCCGAACGGGCACCTTCCAGCAGCATGACTTCGCCCTGCGGGGTTGCGCGAAATTCGTTGTCGTCGAAAATCGGCATGTCGTCCGCTTCAAAAATCTGCTCGTCGCGACCGGCCATCCAGCGCAACATCCAGCGAATCGACGCTTCCCGCAGGTTTTTGTGCCAACCGTGGGGACCGTCCGTTTCAATCAGCGACATTTTGTCTGCATACCCGAAACGGTCATAAACCCGCTTGACATGGCGATACGATTTCCAGGTGTTGTCCGGATGAAAATAGTCGCCGGTGGCCGTTTCCATCAGTGTCGGGAACGGTGCCCGCATGATGCAGTAGTCAACGTGGTCGAGTCCGCCTGCAAAATCGGGGCCGCCGCTGAAATTTAACTGCGAAAAAATATTCTGCTCGGCGTCTTGCGGGCCGGGATCGGTTGTCAGTTTGTCGTAAAGCCCGCAAAGGTAGCAACTCGGCACGGCCACTTTGACGCGAGGATCGAGTGCCATGATGTACGAGGTTTGCGTTCCGCCGCCGCTCGTACCGGTCACGCCGATACGTTTGGCGTCAACGTCAGGCCGGCTTTGCAGGTAATCCAACGCGCGCGTCATGTCCCACACCTCGAACGTGGCCGCATTGCGTCCGAGCAAAATGCTGCTTGCCCCGATGACATTGTGCGCCGGGACTCCTTGCGCGACCGGCTTGCCGTCGGCAGTCAATCGTTGCGAACGTTCGCCCTGGTCAATCGGGTCAATCGACATGGCAATCAAGCCGTTCGTCGCGGCCAATGCCGGAACCCGCTGATACAATTCGTAAGCCTTGCCCGTTGTCGAATGTCCGCATACGACCAGCACGGCGGGATAAGGCGGCTGAAATCGCGTTTCGTCCGGCAGAAATACCGCCCCCGACACGTAGAAGCCCGGCGCACTTTCAAAGACGACCATTTCGACACGATACGCGTCCTTGCCGGGCGTTCCATTGGTCAAGGTTTTCGTCACACGAGCGTTAAGCGGCGTCGGCTGTAAAATGTTATCGGGCGAAGCAAGCCCCAACTGTTCGGCGAAAAATTGCTTGCGCACCTGCTGATACGCCTGCACATCGTCAACGGTTTTGAGCGAGTCGTATTCGCTTTGCCAGCCCAGACGGGCGGATTCGATTTCGCCGAGCAACCAGGTTCGCATCATGTCCTTCGGCGCAACCTCGTAACCGTTCGTTGGCGTCAATACGCGTCCGTCAAACACAAATTCCTGCGCCAATAATGGCGACGCCAAGCCGATGAACAGGAAAACGACAAGGCAAGGATCAAACATCATTCTGTTTCGCATGAAAAACCTCCTCATAAAATCGGGTTGTTATTTTTGCTACATTTGCTGGTCATTATATTTGCCATGAAAGGGCATATCAAGCCGCAGGAACAAAATTACAGATGACGGAAGAGTGTGCCTGAAGCATTTTTCAAAGAGTTTCCCAGACTCGGCGATGAAACGATCTTGAAACGGCCGATACCCCCTGCTATAATTTCCCCGTATTTTTCCTGTTGTTTTTCCACCTGAAAACCGACGCCGCGATTGCGATCTACTGATTGTGTTTGCAACGGCGGTCGTGTATCGCACGTCACGAAATTTTTCGCAGCGGCTCCGCAGCGAACACCCATCGAAAGTGAATTCCAATGCAACCGAGTTCCCAACAAGCCGACCAATGGCTGTCCGGAATCAGCCGCGAAAAAGACGATTTCGTGCCGGCTGTCCTGGAACGGATACTGGCCGAAGCGTCGCGGTCGGAGGCGAGTGATGCTCATTTTCAGCCTGGGAAACACGGCATGGAAGTCCGTTTTCGGCAGGACGGCGTTTTGCACGTGCTGGGAAATCTTCCTGCGGAACTGACATCGCAATTCGCCGCGCGGCTCAAGGTGCTTGCTAATCTGCTGACGTACAAGATTGACGCTCCGCAAGAGGGACGCATCCGTTCGGGTGTTCTGCCGGGCGTCGAAAAGGAGATGCGGGTCAGTACGGTGCCGACCTTGTACGGCGAACGCGTCGTGGTTCGCTTTTTTTCGGAGGAAACGCAATACCGGTACACCGATGAACTTGGCCTGCCGCCGGACATTCGTGACGGACTTTCGCGAGCCGCCCGCAAAAACAGCGGGGCGATTCTTCTGACCGGTCCGGCAGGCGGTGGGAAAACGACAACGGCGTATGCCCTGTTGCGGGAACTGGCCGACCGCAGTGAAACAACCCGCAGCATCGTTACACTCGAAGACCCCATCGAACACGCATTGGAGGGAATTGCCCAAGTCGAAATCCGGCGCCAAAACGACCTGACGCTGGACAAGATGATCAAGTACATGATGCGGCAGGACCCGGAAGTGCTGTTTGTTGGGGAAATCCGCGACCGCATGACCGCCGAAGCCGCAATGCAGGCCGCTCTGACGGGGCACCTCCTGATCACGACCTTTCACGCAGGCAGTGCCGCCGAAGCAATTGGGCGGCTTTACGAAATCGGCATGGAGCCGTTCGCGCTGCGCAGCGGAATTTCCTGTGTGCTGTGCCAACGATTGGTGCGAAAACTCTGCCCGGTGTGTGCGAAAAAACAGACCGAACGCATCGCTCTGACCATCGGGCGGGAGCATTGTGAGATTGCGGAATACTCGCTCCCGAAAGGTTGCGAACAATGTCACGGCACGGGTTACGCGGGCCGTGTGCTGCTTGCCGAATCGTTGCCGCTGGAAAACGCCGGCGTCATGCGTGCGATGTTCGACCGCCCTGACATGCAGTCCATCGCAGAATTAGCCGTGCAACACGGCATGATCCCGATGACCGCCCGGGCTGTTGCGCTGATCGAATCGCACATCAGTTCGCCGCAGGAAATCCGCCGTGTTTTCGGATAGAGCGTGATCGCCGGATAGTTATCATCCCAAACCAACGCGGCAACGGTCACGCCGTGACCGCCGAACAGCAGCCGGGAACGTCAATGCAGAATGCAGAATGAAGAGTGCAGAATATTTCAAATCAGAGCCGCGAGAGTCATCGAGCGGTCGAAGCGGAGCAGAGAGCAAAGTTCAAAGAGCAAAGTATTCCGCTCCTAGCCACTAACCACTCGCCACTAGTGCTGTGTCCAGCCTAAAAGTTGAAGTTGACTAAAAACGTGATAATTGCTATATTGTTTGGGCTTTTTTAACCCTAACTCATGGAGGGATTGTCATG
>WRMR01000425.1 GCA_009776995.1 Planctomycetaceae bacterium
CCGCAGTTGACCCTCCCCCCGAAAAAGGCGAGTGCGCATCGGGTCCACCAGCTCGTGGGTGAAAGGGGGGAGACCTGGCCGCTGTTTTTGAAGGAATTTCATGAAGGAAACGCCGGGGAACTTTACGTCCCGGACAAGCCGCCGGTTTTGGACAAGCTCCCGTATCCGCGCTGGGATTTACTCAAAGGCCGCTTGCGGGTGATGAAGGGTGCCATCATCGCCACGCGGGGATGTCCTCATCATTGCAGGTTCTGCAATTTGAAGCAAATCTATTTCGACCGTTTCCGGGTCCGTCCCGTTTCCGAGGTCATCGGGGAAATACGCCGGATGGCGTCCCGTTTTTTTGTGTTCTGGGACGACAATCTCTTTGCCGACAAACAGTACGCACTTGCATTGTTGCGGGAATTGCAAAAGACCGGAAAACGCTGGGCGGCGCAAGTCACCCTGGCCGATTGCGCGGACGACACGCTGTTGGCGGCGGCACGTACGGCAGGTTGCCTGTATTTGTTCATCGGGCTGGAATCCTTTTCGGCGGATTCATTGCAGGACGCGGGCAAAATCATGAACCGGCCCGACGACTACAAACGGATCATCGACCGCATCCACGCCCACAAGATCATGGTCCAGGCTGGGATCGTCTTCGGATTCGACAGTGACGGTCCCGAAATTTTCTCGCAGACACTACAAGCTTGCGAACAGCTTGGCATCGATGGTGCCACGGTCAGTCTCCTGACGCCGCTGCCGCAAACCCCGGTTTATCATCAACTCAAAGCGGAAAACCGCTTGCTGACCGACGAGTGGAGCGCATACAACGGCAAGACCCGGGTGGTTTTCACGCCGCAGAAGATGACCGCTGCGGAACTCCTTGCCGGATACATGGATTTCCGGCGAAAGTTCTATTCCATCGGCTCTTTTGTCAGGCGAATGCGGGTTTCCAAAACACACCCGTTTGACAATTTGCTGATCAACCTGGGTTATCGTTTGGCAATCGGACAGTAGTAATTCGCAATGGTAGGACAGGACGGTCACGCCGTGACCGGCGTTGGCCGCGTCGCCTTGGGATACGCATGATTTACCGGGAATGAAACACGGCGCAATCCCCGGATGGGGTTTCGGAGACGCAAGCATGGGACTTGAAATCGCGGAATTTTTGATTGCAATCGAAGATGAATTGGATATTCATCTTGACGATTCCAGTCCGTTTGAGACTGAAATTGAAGTGACCGTCAGCATGATTGTTGATTACGTCGAACGGAAAATCCGCGAAAAGGAAACCGCCGAAGTCATGGCGGCGGATTACCCGCAAAAGGTTTTCGAGCAAACTGCGGCCACATTGGCGCAGTTTGCCGAAGTGCCGCCGCAAACTGTCACGCCGGAAACACTCTTCACGGACTTGTTTGTCAATGTGACATGTTGGCGGGAAATGTGGCAAGTGAAAGACGATAGAATCACCGAAGTGGACTTGGTTTTGAAACGGTTAACATTATATCACAACAAGCTCTACAGACGAATCAAAATCATTCTTGTCTTCTGGGGATTGTCTGTTATATTACTTGTCCCATTTCTTTTGTGGAAAAATGGAAATATCGGTACTGTCATCTATTTTGTTATCGTGCTTTCCGCCTTTTGGATATGGCGTTTGAGGCAAAGTTCGTTTGACAAGTCACAACGTGTTCCGCCACATGATGTGACCGTCGGGCAATTTGCCGAGGCGATCACAGCACATCGGCGCAGGTATCTGTCACCGGACGGTTCGCCGATGTCACGTTCGGCGATTGAACTGCGTGTCATTGCAATCCTTGCCGAATCCCTTCAAATGAAACCACAAGACATCATGCTCACCGACCGCCTTGTCCAGGATTTGAAAATGGGATAAACTGCACAATATGCGCGTCGCAGGATGACGCAGCGAACGTCAACTCTTAACTTCTAACTCCACATCGCGGCGATCACGGCATGACCGCCCTGCCTGACCACTAACTCCTAACTCGCCACTAGCCACTCACCATGTCCTTCACAACACACTGTCGCCGGGCGATTGCAAAAATTCTCAAACGGGAAAATCTTTCCAGTGGTGAGATGGAATCGCTGTTCGACGCGATTTTGACCCCGTGCCACCAGCGCAACAATTCGCCGAATGAATCGTTTTCCGACGAGGAATCGGTGCTGCTTTCCGGGTTTTTGCTTGCCCTGGCCATGAAAGGCGAGACCGTGCAGGAACTCGTCGGGGCGGCACGCGGGATGCGGCGGCACGCGGAACGCATTCAGGTGATCGGGTCGCACATCGTCGATATTGTCGGGACAGGCGGCGATTCGTTGCACACGTTCAACGTTTCGACGACTTCGGCGTTCGTGGCCGCCGGGGCGGGGCTGGTCGTGGCCAAGCACGGAAACCGTGCCGTTTCGAGCCGCTGCGGCAGTGCCGACGTGCTGGAATGCTGCGGTGTCAATCTGCAACTCCCGCCCGAACGCGTTGAGGAAATGATCGCGGAAACCGGCGTCGGCTTTTTGTTCGCGCCGAGGTTTCATCCGGCCATGCGGCGCGTCGCACCGATTCGTAAGCATCTCGGCATTCGGACGCTCTTCAACATGCTCGGACCGCTCACCAATCCGGCGGGCGCAAGTTGCGTCCTGATCGGCGTGTATGACCCGAAACTCACCGAGATGTACGCGACGGCACTGCGCGAACTCGGTTGCCGCCGCGCGATGGTCGTGCATGGCTACGACGGCATGGACGAATTGACCATGACGACGCGTTCCCGCGTGACCGAATTTTTCGACGGGCGGTTTCGCACTTACGATTTTTTCCCGGAGCTGTATTTCGACGGCGAGCTGGCAACGCCGGAAGAACTGGCCGGCGGTGACGCGGAAGAAAACGCCGCGATCTTGCAGGGTGTTCTCACCGGAACGATTCGCGGCGGTAAACGCAATATCGTCCTGCTCAACACCGCCGCCGCGCTGTTGTGCGCGGAACGCGTCGGGACGATCGAAGAAGGCATCCAACTCGCCGCCGAATCGATTGATTCGGGCGCGGCATACCAGAAATTGATCAAAATGTCTGAACCAGAATTTTGACAAGATTGACATGATTTGCAGGATTTTTGTAACATTTCCGCCAAATCATTTTCGAAAATTGGCCTTTCTCCAAAAGTTGGTTTGCAGTACAACATGCTTTATGAAAAAACATGGAGGTATCATTTCAGCAAAGTGTTTGTGGAAATTTGGCATTTTCATCATTGATTCCACGGAATCCATGGTTTGCATACTGTGGGGATTGCAAGACACTTTCACCACTTGAAACCTAAAATTCCATGGAATAGTTAAATATTTTCGAGATTGGCGTCTTTATGAGTTCAAATTCTTCACCACCTCACCCGGTCACTTTGCCCGTCTTCGGCGCACTGCGTTCCCTGTTGCTGTTTCTTGGGGGAACTTATGACCGACAGTAATTCCGTTTCATTGAACATTCGACAAGTGCATACGCTGATCATCGGTTCAGGTGCGGCGGGATTGTGTGCGGCGGTACGACTTCGGGCCGAGGGCGTCCATGATGTCCGCATCGTCACCGAAGGCTTGAACGCGGGCACATCGATCAATACCGGTAGCGACAAACAGACTTATTACAAGTTGTCGCTTTGTGGGGACGAGCCGGACAGTCCGGTCGAAATGGCGAAAACCTACACCCAGGCCGGTGCCATGCACGGGGATTTGGCACTGGTCGAAGCGGCTGTTTCCGCCCGGGCGTTTTTGCATCTGGTCAATCTCGGCGTACCGTTCCCGACGGACGCGTTCGGGCAGTTTGTCGGTTACAAAACCGATCATGATCCGCGTCGCCGCGCCACGTCAATCGGACCCTATACTTCGCGCGAGATGTGCCGGGCGTTGATTCGCCGCGTGTGCGAGTTGGCAATTCCCGTCGATGAAGGTGTGCACGTTGTCGAGTTGTTGACCATCGACGACAGCGAAGGCAACGGAAAGCGTATCGCCGGGGTGATTGCACTCAAGGAAACGGGACAATGGTGGGTTTATCTTGCGGAAAATGTCGTGTTTGCCGTCGGCGGGCCGGGCGGGCTTTACGAAACGAGCGTCTATCCGACCGTGCATACCGGTGCAATCGGTCTGGCACTGCAAGCCGGTGCCGAGGCGGTGAATTTGCCGGAGTCGCAATTCGGACTGGCATCGATCAAGCATCGCTGGAACGTGTCGGGTACTTACATGCAGGTCATCCCGCGCATTGTCAGCACCGCGTCGGACGGTGTGTCGGACGAACACGAGTTTTTGCGGGACTGGTTCGGCTCGGTCGGCGAAATGTGTTCGCTCGTGTTCCTCAAGGGGTACCAATGGCCGTTTGATTCGCGCAAGGCCGTC
>WRMR01000426.1 GCA_009776995.1 Planctomycetaceae bacterium
AAAAAAAAAAAAAAAAAAAAAAAAAAAAAAAAAAAAAAAAAGGAAAAGGGGGGGGGGGGGGGGGCAACGTATTAGCATTTACCCTTGTTGAACTCCTGGTTGTGATTGCGATCATTGGTATTTTGATCGCGCTCCTGTTGCCCGCCGTTCAGGCGGCACGTGAAGCCGCCCGGCGTATGCAGTGTACGAACCACTTGAAGCAGTACGGTTTGTCGATGCACAACTACTGCGACATCAACAAACAAAAGTTTCCCTACTGCAACACGACCCCGGTATCCGGTTGGAAAAGTTTTCCCAACGGTGATAATATTCAAAGGTCAACTTGGGTCCCGCGGATTTGGCCGTTTATCGAACAGACGGCTCTTTATGAAAAATATGATTTCAATCTGGGCTTTTATCAATCACCCAATTGTTCGACAAATATGGATGACAATTTACCGACCCAGGCTGAAGTCAACATCTACTATTGTCCCAGCGACCGCCCCGGGGCAATCTGGGCAGGAGATATCTATCGTTACCGGCGCGGTAATTACGTGGCCAATATGGGGAACGATTGGTTTTGGCATTCCGATTTGACTTATCCGTATAAGACGGATGCCACATCTGAAGAAGAACGATGGCGGGGTGCTCCGTTTATGTTCAATTGCACGGTCTCGATGGGGGAAATCACCGACGGGCTTTCCAATACCATGCTGCTTTCGGAACTGTTGTGTGCCCAGGACGCCAATTTTGATTTTCGCGGAGGAATTTTTAACGATGAAGGCCCCGGTCATTCCTTTATGACAGTGACCGGTCCCAATTCCCGAACTCCCGATTCCGTACGATGCAAAACCACAAGCGCCGCCGCTTCATGGGCAGTTGCTTCCATCGGCACCAAAATACCGTGCAACGATCTGGAAGGAGTCCACGGTGATGAAAGATACCAGGCCGCGCGAAGTAACCATACCGGCGGTGTGAATGCTGCTCTGGGCGATGGTTCGGTCACCTTTGTCTCGGAAACGATTGACCTTGCGACATGGCGCGCCGCCGGTTCGTCGAAAGGCGGCGAATCGAAATCGCTGTAGTGAGGACTCGCGAAAAAACACGTTGTTCAAAAACAGCAGCCGGGAACGTCAGTGACCGGTTATCAAGCATCGTGGGCATTTTCATCCGCCGCTCACGCTCCGGGTTGCTGTTGAAACGGCTATTGTTATTTCTGTGCGAGGTGCAAAGGCAAATCACAATCAGGTTGAAAGAGGCTGGTATGAAAACAAAAGCATTGATGTTGGTTTTACTTTTTCTTGTTTTTGCCACTGGTTGTTCGGGCAAGAAAAAGAAGGAAGTCACCATTCAAGGAACCGTCACCGTCGCAGGAAAGGCGGTGGATGCGGGACTCATCCAATTTATCCCCGTCAATCAGGACGGATTTGAAGGAGGGGGGTTGATCAGAAATGGAAAATTCACGGCGACCGTTCCCTACGGTGAAATGCGTGTAAGATTTCAAGGGAACGAGTATGAAAAAAAAGACGCCGAAGGCAATCCGCTTGGCGGTGAGGTGAAAACGGATGCGAACGGAATGGTGACCGTCATTGATCCTCCCTCCCGGCGTATTATCCCCGACCGCTATTGGAAAGACAGTGACGTGAGAGTCACGGTGGAAAACGCCAAACAAAAATTTGACTTTGATTTGGATGCACAGTAAAATACTGAGGGTAAGTCAAGGTACGTCATGGGTGTTATGTCATTTCATCACAAATCCTATTGACTCTGGAGTGGAACAATGGATCGAAAGAACAATCCGTTATCAGGAAAATTCATTGCGGGGATTTGCTTTTGCCTGCTTGTCTCGCAGCTTGCTTCGGCGGCTGACTTTGAAAAACACTGGGCGTTCAACGAACCGGAAAACGCCGCAGGGGTTTTTGGAAATGCCATGACCTTCCCCGTGGAAAAACCGCTTTCCGTGGATATGAGTTTCCTGCCGACTACCGGGACGCTGGAGCAGTTCACGGTTTCCGCCTGGATACGCCCCACGGCTTATGAACAGTACAATGAGATATTTCGCCAGGAATGCAATGAACGCATCCTGTTTTCATTGCAGGAACACGCCACGATTCTTTCCCTGGGGCTGAACATCAACGGTTATATGGAATGTGACGCACCGATTGATCCCGCCATTCTGCTTGACGGCAACTGGCATCATGCCGCCGGAACCTTCGACGGGAAAACGATGCGCGTGTATTTCGACGGAAAGGAAATCGCGTCGCTGGAACGCCCCGGAAAAATCCGTGTGAATCCCCGTCCGAGCGGGTTTATCGGTTCCTCGTCCGGAACCGGAGAGTTTTTTGTCGGCAGTATTGATGAACTCAAAATCACCGGACAATCGGATTCGCCTGCACAAATTGCCGCCGCTTTTCAATCTGGCGCGGACGAACTGGAAAAGTATTATGCCGCAATGGACAAGGAAATCCTGAAATTTTACGTTGCCAAGCCCGGTTTTGCGGAAACGCTTGCCGCCTCGCGAGCCGCTTACTTTTCCGGCATCGCGGATGACGCACTCGCAACGGATCATGCCGGTATTCAAACGCGCTTGACGGCCAAACTGCGGCGGGGTTTTCAAACGGAAGCGGACAAATTTTCCGCGCTGACCGGGATTTCCCCTGCCAGAGTCATCATGGAAAACGATCTTTCGGAACTCCGCCGGAAAGTCGAGGAACTTGCACTTCAAATGACCGAGTACAAACCCGTTACCGAAGGCCAGTGGCAGCTCATTTCGCTGGAAGAACGCGGCAAGTGGCGGGAAGTCGAACAGTTGCAAAACGAGTTCCAGAAGAATCCACTGGACGGCGGTTTGCAATCCCTGACGATGCTTGTTGAAATGTTGAAAAACGCCGAAACATTGATCGAGGAACGTCCCCGGGTGCGCGAAGCGGTTGCCCCGTGGATGATGCCTGCGACTCCCGAACCGGGAACGTTTTCCGCAGCGGATACGCAAAAACTGCTGAGGGAGGATTGGCTCTATCAGTGTGACGACAAACCGACGGCGGCACGGATTCTTGATGAGATTCAATGGGCGCGGGAACTGGCCTGCCGTCTTGCTTCGGAAAGCGAGGCCGATCAGGACTTTTTGGCAAAGTCACTCGAAACGCTTTCACGCTATCGGGCCGAAGCGGAAAAAATTGCACAACAGCGGGAACCGGCACCGGAGGAATGCGAACAATTGTACCTGACAGTGCGCCGGATCAAACGGGAAATCATGCTGTCGAACCCGGTTCTTGATTTCTCGCAAATCCTGCTCGTCGATATGCCCTATCCCGCCGGTAGCGAATGGAACCATGAAACACGTCACCGGCTGGGCTACATGGCGATTCCCGGCGGGCAACTCCTTGTGGTGGACGGTTTGACGCCGAATCAAAACGTGCGTCGCCTCATGCCGCAGGAACCGTTGCACGGCTCATTCTGGCGTCCGGATATCTCCTTCGACGGCCAACGTGCCCTGGTGAGTTACAAGCCGCACAACGAAAAAGCGTTCCATATATACGAAATCAACCTTGACGGAACCGGTTTGCGTCAAATCACCGCCGGGATGTTCGACGACCTGGACCCGGTTTATCTCCCCGACGGCAAAAATTTTGTCTTTTCCACGTCGCGAAGTTACACTTACGTGCGATGCATGCCGCCGACCAACGCGTTTGTATTGGCACGTTGCGCTCTGGACGGGGAGGACGTTTATCTGATTTCGCAAAACAACGAACCGGATTATCTTCCGTCGGTTCTCCATGACGGACGTATCATTTACACCCGCTGGGAATACACCGACAAACCGCTTTGGCGTTGCCAGAGTCTCTGGACGGCGAACCCGGACGGGACGATGCACAGCACCTTTTGGGGCAATCAGTCGGTTTGGCCGGATTTGCTCAAAGACGCCCGAAGCATTCCGGGGAGCAATCGCGTCATGTTTACCGGGAGTGCCCATCACAATTGGTTTTCCGGTTCCATCGGAATCATCACGCCCGGGCAGGGCTTCAATTTCCCGGATGGACTGACCAAAGTGACGGCGGATGTCCCCTGGCCGGAATCAGGAAACGGGCCGGTCGATCCGGTTGAATCGCCGAATTACCACAAAAGCGGAAACTTCGGCGCGTATTATTCGCCGTATCCGCTCAGTGAAAAGGATTTTCTCGTTTCAGCCAACAAAAGGGGAAAGTTCATTCTGTACCTGATGGATGTGGACGGGAATCGCGAGTTGATTTACGAAGGCGTCAACAATATTTTTCATGCGATCCCGATTCGTGAACGGGAGACTCCGCCTGCGTTGGTGGATCGTGTTGAGTGGCCGCCTTACGCCGAACGCGACAATCCGCAACCCGGCACGATTTTCAGTGCCAACG
>WRMR01000427.1 GCA_009776995.1 Planctomycetaceae bacterium
CGCACCTGAAAACGCAGTTGCACTGTTGCGGCGGTGTTTTCCCGTTGATCGAACTGATGATCGAAGGCGGCCTCGACAGCATTAACCCGGTGCAAGTGGGTTGCAAGGGCATGGAACCCGCCGCATTGAAAGCCGCTTACGGCGGCCGCATCACGTTTTGGGGCGGCGGTTGCGACACGCGCAAGGTACTCCCCAACGGTACACCGGACGAAGTGCGACGCTGTGTCCGCGAACGGTTTGCCGAATTTTCCTCCGGCGGCGGATACGTGTTCCAGCAGATACACAACATCATGCCCGAAGTCCCGCCGGAAAATATCGTCGCCATGTTTGAAGAACTGAATAAGTTACGGTTCGGTTAAATTCGCAACTGTGTTCCGATCCGTAATCGTCATTGCGCTTGACAAGTAACCGCCGTGTGATCAAATTTTTTTTGTGTTCGGCGATTTGCACCTGCAAAATGCTTTCGAGCGACTTCCGCACAAGTTTGCGTCCCAGGTTATTCGGAACGGCTATGAGGGGACTTACTATCCGGCCATGCCCACGTCGATGAATGATGACGAGCCGGAATCGACGGGCGACAAGAGCATTCGGCATCCGTGAAAATCCCGTTTCACCGGGGTGTTATCCGTGTGCAAAACGTGACCGTTCAGGCTTCGGGAAATGCAAGGAGTAGCGAGCGTACCGCTTCGGTCATTGCGTTGGGATAGTTCGGGACGTCAAGAACGTGAAAGACAAAGCGTCCGGTCGGTTCTTTGCTCAGTTCCCATTTCAGACGGCCGTTGTCTTCACATTCCACCTGGGCGTGTTCCATGCGGAAGATCGCGTCGTCTCCGGCTTCTCCAAGAGGAACGATCTTGCCCGACCGGGTAACGGTCAATCCCGCCAGCATGAGGATACTCGCTGTTGACCACATACCGCGCTGTCCTTCCAAAACCTTGTTCCAATCTTCTTCCGGCGGCGGCGTTTTGAGCATGCGTATGTAACGCGGGTCTTGCGAACGTGAGAACATGTACCAAAAATAAGAGCGTACCGGCACCGAAACTCCTTCGAAGACGGTTTTGTGCGGCATCCAGTAAAAGGTGCCCCATTCGCCGGATTTCCGTTCCTCGGTCATGTGCCAACAGGGGAACCAATACAGCGGACACGGCAGATCGAACATCGCGGCGTAAGCGGCGGGATTGAGATTCACATTGAATTCTAACTTTTCCGGTGCCGTTTGGTGGGTGGCACCGGCATTGAGATAAACACCGGCACATTTTTTTCGGAAGAGTTCCGGTTCTCGCCGTGCCGCGATGGCGACATCCATTGAGGAGCCAACGACGGTGATTGCCACAGGACGGTCACTCTTGTCCAAAGCTTCGAGAATCGATTGGATTCCGATAGAATCCCGCCGGGACAAGTCAGGTCTCGCATCGATCTTTTTCGAGACGGGTTTTGCCGAATTGAGGTACTCGGGAGCGCTAGGATGAATGGTCAGTTGCTCGGCGAATTGTGACGAACCGATGAACGTCGGAACGTTCAGGCCACAAATTCGGTTCATTTGAGCAACGGGTATGAGACCGGGATCACCGGCACGAAAACCGGGGGGATAGTCCATGCCGATACATTTCAAATCAACCAGGCCTTGATGAGCCAGCGAAAAGACACAGGCCAGGTCAAAATGGTCGTCCGGGTCACCGTGCGGATGAAACAAGTCCGTGCAGTGAATCAACGGCGGAACCTTCGAAGTGGTTTGTGTTCCGGTAGCATGGAGCATCGTTCCCGCAAACGGAATGGCGGCACCGGCTCCCAGAAAAGCGCGTCGGGAAATGAAATGGGTCATTGGAAAAAAAGTAAGTATGAGGTTTTCGTCAAAAAAATATTCGGACAGGATTGACATGTTCAGTTTTTTCAGCAAGATTTTCAGGATAGGGGAATATTCTTTTTGCCCTCTCTCGTAATCACCCTGCCGATATTGTCTTATTTATTGTCTTATCAATTTCTGACGAAGGCATTAATCCCGCAGCGCATGATCCGGCAGGTCGATGCGCGAATCGTAGGAGCGTTCCGGCCTATCGTCCCAATCGTCGTCATCCTCTTCTTCTGCCGCGAGGGCTTCGAGTTCCTCCAGCTTTTTACCGACCGCAACTTCCACCGCCCAGGCCAACCGGCCAAACAGCCGGAAGTAACACACCGCACAAAGCGGCAGAAAAAACGCGATTCCAAGACTGCAAATTGTTTTGACGCTCGTATCCGGGCTGTAAAACAACCGCCAGAGTAGCAACGACGGCACGATCAGCCACAGGATGCTCAATAGGTAAAAACGTAGCCAGGTGCCGGGAATGAGCCGGAGACTCCAAACGGCGTTGCTCTTGATGACGTGTTTGTCAAAACCTTCGAGAAAACGCATGAGGACGACGGGAAACACGAAAACCGACGCCACCGCACAGATCAGCATCAGTACGCCGGGTACACCGGCAGGGGCTTTGATGACACCGAGATACGCTTTCCAAAGAATGGCAGGTGCCCAGCCGACCGCCACCGCACCGCCGACGCAGATCAGCGATGATAACGCCAAAAACGGCGAAAAACCGCCCCATTCGTCCACTTCATCCGCCCCATTGCCCGTTGACATGGCCACCGCCAGGCAGATTTGTGAGAGATAACACAATCCGGCAAACACCAGGGTATAAACGTAAAGCCCCATGAACATGTAAATCGTGACAGTTCCCGGCGAACCGCCCGCCAGTTGTTCCACGTCGGGCGCATATTGGTCAATCAACTGCACCATGACCGGCGCGGCCAGAAAAAAGAACAACATCGCAAGGACAGTATGCACATACGTTGACATAGAACCAAACAGCTTCCAGTAGCCCTTGGTCAGCGGACGTTTCGGGAGTTTTGGGCGGTGAAATGTCACGACGCCAATGCCTTGTGAACGCTTTTTTGCACGGGCTTCGAGTTTTTCCGCCGTGGTCGGCTCATCCTCATCGTCCTGCTGTTTCCGTTTTTTCTTTTTGCGTTGCTCTTCCTTTTCCCTGTTTTCGCGGATGCGTTCGGCCATTTCCGCCGGGTCAGGGTAATCGCTCCCATCGGTCGGCTGTGGCTCGCGTTCAACCACCGCCCCTTCGACGGTGCGGTAATCGACATTGACCCGCATTTTCGGGCGTTCCGTGACCTCGCCGACGCCGTAACCACCCGACGATACAAACAGTTCGCCCACCGTTCGGATGGCCTCCCTCGCGACAGGCTTGACCAGGTTCATTTTCCCGCAGTCGGGGCAATCTTTTTCCTGACCGATCTGGTCGATGGCCGCGTACATGCGCGTGTAGCAGAGCGAGCAAATCACCGGGACGAGTTGCGTGTCAGGTGGCAACTGGTTTTCCGTCAGCAGTTCGTAGGTGCTTGAGCCTTCATAGACTTTCGCGACATGCTTTTCCTTGACCGCCTTTTCCGGTCGTCCCCGCACCGGCACATCGCGTTCGCAATCGGGACACGGAATTGTCGAACCGATCTGGTCGTCACGGGCATATAACAACGCATTGCAGATCGGGCAATAGAGTGAAAACACGTCGTCACCCGGCGGTAAATCGGACGCGTTCCCAAAACCGGCGACTCCGTAAATTTCAATCGTTGCGGCGGGTTCTTTGTTTTCGTCTTTTGCTTTGGGTTCCGGCACAACATTGGGCGTGTCACAATCGGGGCAAGCGATCGTCCGCCCCACCTGGTCAGTCGGCACGGCCATACTCGCCCGGCAAATGCGGCAACGAAACGAGACGAGCGATTGCTCCCGGATGATGTCCTGCGTGTCGCGCACGGTTTCGTTGACGCCGTAAAGCTCGCCAGTCGGTTCCTCGACGGTCTTTTCAGGAATCGTCCGTTCCATAAAACACGCGGGACAGCGGAATTTTTTCCCCGCATGACGCGACGCGACCTTCCACGGCCGCGTACACTGCGGACATCGAAAGCGAATCATCGCCGTATCGGATGCAATTTCGGGTGATTCCTTGTCTGCCATGTCAATATGCCCCTTGATACACTTCTCGCAATTTTTTGCGCCCCCTTGTGGTAAAAAATCGCGTTTTTCGTTACCCACTCACCCATTTTACACTGTTTCCCTAATAAAATCACCAGAATTATCCCGAAAATTTCCTGTCCGTTTGCAAAACACACAAAATTTTGTTATATTGAATTTCTCTGAAACAGCGTTTCCGAAAAGTCTGCTGACAGGCACACCATCACCATTTTTTGGTAAGGGCGGGTATTTGTTATGACCTCAAATTCCTTCGTATGTCTTCGCACCCTGTACGGCGGGAAGAAAACGCGAGCGGCTTTTACGATAGTGGACTTGATTGCGGCAATTCTGGTTGTGAGCCTTTGCA
>WRMR01000428.1 GCA_009776995.1 Planctomycetaceae bacterium
TTTCACTGTTTGTCTGACTTGCAGGAAAGGAAAATCGCCATGTACGAATGTGAAAGCTGTGGAACGCTCACGAACGTGAGTATTCCATGCCGGGAAAGCGGGGACCGCCTTTGCGGGGAATGTTTTGACAAAACCTTTGAAGAACCCGTAGTCCCTTATGTGAAAGTGTGTATTGTCAACTCGAAAGCATCGGTCAGTAAAAACTATTTGATTGAAAAAATTGAAAGAATTGGAGATTTACCATGAGTAAAAAAACAGGATTTACGCTCGTCGAACTTTTGGTGGTCATCGCGATCATCGGGATTTTGATCAGTCTGCTGCTCCCCGCCGTGCAAGCGGCCCGCGAAGCGGCGAGGAGAATGCAGTGTTCCAACAATCTCAAGCAAATGAGTCTGGCTTTGCACAACTACCACGACTCCAACAAGTCTTTTCCAGCCGGTCGTTGGGGACCGCAGTGCTTTTGCTGCAGCAGCACAGATGAAAAGTTCGGTCACTCGTTTTCTTGGAGTGGCACATTTTTCTCGATTCCTTACATGGAACAGCAAGCGGCGTATGACGTCTATGTCTCTTACTGTCAAGCGCAAGGCGGCAAAGCTCCCGTTCCATGGCTGAATGCCAATACGTTGGTCAATGCCGATTTCACTAATATGGTACGCGCCGCTATTCCGGCGTTGATTTGTCCTTCTGACAGCAATTCCAAAACAGGAAGTAAAAATAATCAACAAGCGAAAACCAATTACGCTCTTTGTCGCGGAGATTCATGCTATGACAACAATGAACCCAACGGAACCCAGCGTGGATTATTCTGTGCCAAGCAATGGCACGATATCTCCGCTTGCTCCGACGGCACAAGCAATACGGCCATCATCAGCGAATACGTGGTTCATACAAATACTCATTGGACGAAATTACGACGAAAGCCGGCGATGGTGCCGTACACGGTTCTTTTTTGTTAAGCTTGGACAGGACGACCTTCGCCAACGATCCTTCCACGTGCCAAAACAGTGTTCTGCCAGCGGATCGATCTCTTCTTGACGGGACGAGATTCAACAACTGGCGGGGAAATACACGTTTTTGCGGACGTATCTCCGACGCCGGTGGTTTTGTCACGATTCTTCCCCCGAACTCCCCATCCTGCCTGGCAGGAGAGCTTTCACCTTATTACGCGAGTGGAATCGGCTCAGCGGGAAGTCGGCATACCGGTGGCGTGAATATTGCTTTGGGCGACGGTTCGGTTACCTTTGTATCAGCCACGGTGGATTGTGGTCGCACCTCGGATCCTTCCCCCGGTTCTCCCAGCGGTCTTTCCAGTGGTCGTAGTCCTTACAATGTCTGGGGCGCAATGGGAACACGTGCGGGTGGCGAGTCAACTTCCACCTCAATGTAAATCAAAGAAAGAGGCCATGAAAATGTTAAAGATTTGTTTGACAGTCGCCACGGCATTGCTCATGGCGGTAAGTGTCCTTTGCGCACAAGACCGGGGGCTGGTGATGGCCCACCGGGGTGGTGCGCATGAGTTTGACGAGAACACGTTAGCCGCCTTTCTGGGTAGCTATGAAAAGGGGTTGCGCGGTTTCGAGACGGATGTTCGCACGACCAAGGACGGGGATCTGGTCATCCTGCACGATGCCACGCTGGACCGGACGTATGAGGGGATGACGGGCCGGGTTGAGGAGAAGACCGCCGCTGAGTTACGGGGGCTCAAAACCAAGCAGTCCGGCCAGCCCTTCCTGTTCCTTGACGACCTGCTGGCGGCCTTTGCCGATAAGCCGGGCGTCTATTTTGAGTTTGAGATGAAGACGGACAAGGACGTCTATACCGACGAGGTGCTGGAAACCTACTGCAAGAAACTCTACGACAGCGTGTCGGCCAAATGCCCGGAGGGGTCGTTTTATGTGTTCACGTCGTTCGATCAGAGGCCGCTGAAGGTCATCAAGCGGCTCGACCCGCAGGCGGACGTCATGTATATCACGGGCGGACCCTGCACGGAGGATATTGTCAAGATGGCGCAGGAACTGGGTGCCAGGCGTGTCGCCTGCGGCATCGACCAAACATCGCAGGCACAGGTGCGCAACGCCCAAAAGGCGGGCTTCCGCGTCAATTTGTGGCCGGGACACACAGTGGAGGATTACGAACTGGGTATCGCGCTGGGCGCGGATGTACTCTGCACGGACATCCCGGTGAAGGTCATGGAATGGAAGAATAGCAAGAAGTAAATTCACAAGCCATGAAAGCAGATGTTCCGGATTCCGCCCGTCGTCACCGATATTGCCCCTGTCGGTGACGAACGGCTTTCCGGGACCTTGACGTGGCGGTCCACTTCGTAGGGGGTAAACCGCCATCCCCATGAGAGCTGTCTTCGGGAGAACCCCCCCCGTTTGTTTTTTTACAGTGGTGATAACAGAGTAGAGTAAGGAAGTATCATGACCAGATGTTTTTCACGAATTTTCGTTCTCTTTTGCTTATGCAAAGTCCTTGCATTATCAGGATGCGGTGGAAACGAGTATCCCAAAGGTTTTCCCAAACTTTATTCCGCGACTGTGACCCTGACACAGCAAGGGACCCCTCTTGAAGGTGCTTCCGTTACATTTTTCCCGGAAGATACGAACAATCAATGGGGATCGGGTGGCAAATCCGACGCCCAGGGAAAAGTTCATATCATCACTTACGGCAAATATGATGGTATGCCAGAGGGAAAATATAAAGTCACTGTTATCAAAACCTATGCGGAAAATCCCCCGATGACACACGACGATCCCCCTGCGACAGGCGTTTTTTCCCTTGTTGCCACAAAGTACAATTCTCAAAAAACCACCGATCTGGCAATCGAAGTGAAGCCGTCCCCGGACAATCATTTTGAATTCGATCTGGGAGAACCCGTGAAAATCAAACTATGAAAAAGCGCGTTTGATTCCGCAATTTGACAGCCCCTGTACCGTCGACAGAAGCACCTCTGCCTAAATTTACGGTGTCGCAGAGAAAGTCATATTTAATATCCAATTTTGACAGGTTAGAAAAAATAGAGAGTTTGATGTTGTAGTGACTGGAAAATACGCATGAAATATTGGTTGTTGGGTAAAACAGGTGAATTGCTTTCAGTATTTTGTGACCGTACCCGTTGGAACCCGATTCCTTGTGTCAAGCCGCGAATGTGCGTTACAGGACGTTCCGGGGCAAAAGTCAAGGTGAAACACGATTTTCTTGAAGGCAGGCAACATCTGCCGATCATAAAAGTTGAACGTTGCTGATTCTGTCTGATTGTGAAATAGCAAAGTTGTCGTTCGTGGTCTGCGCGAAAGGTAACTTTTTGGTTGATTTCATCTCCAATTGACAGTGGGACGCTTCATTTCCTGGAGAATCATCGCTCAACATCTCCCGTCTTCGCGTTTTGATTCGGTGGTTTCTAAAGTCTTTCAAAGAAGCTGGACAAGGACACCATCAAAGACCAAATCGTTTTCACAATTAACCTCATTCTCTCGTGAGCTTTTGGGCTATGCCGGAAAAGATATTTTTGGTAGAATGACTTTGTGTTGCAGATGCCATTAAGTATCTGCAAATAATGTTTTTTTGCAACGACACTTTGACTGCTTGATTTTTTCAGTTCCGGCCATGCGATAACTTGCCCGATACGCTGATTCAATTCGTTTCACATTGCCGCGCCGCAACCGGGTGCGGAATGAGCAGGGGACAATAAGGCTTCCACCACTTGTTATTCCTAATCTTTTCGCAGTCGGAAAATTCAGAACAAGCCCACTCCACAAGACTCCATGAAGCGCGTCCTTGATTATCTTGTTTATCTGCTTGTGCGCGTGATGGTTTGTCTCGCGCAGGCATTGTCACTCGATTCCGGTGTTTCGATTGGCCGGTTTTTCGCGTGGTGTTTTACGTATCCCGTACCGGTGCGCCGACGATTGATTCTCGAAAACCTGTCCATTGCCTTTCCTGAAATGACGCCTCAACAGCGGTCGGAGCTCGTTTACCGCATGTGGGAACATCTGTTCCTGCTCGTCGTCGAGGTTGCGCATATCCCCCGGCGCATCCACCAGACGAACTGGCGCAATTACATCACACTGGTCAACACGGAAGCAATCGGAAAAATTCTGCACAACGACCGTCCCATCGTCATGGTCACGGGGCATTTCGGCAATTTCGAGGCCGGCGGCTATTTCCTCGGTATTCTCGGCTATCCGACATATTCCGTGGCCCGAACACTCGACAACCCGTATCTCAACGACTTCGTCAAATCGTTCCGCGAGGCGTCCGGGCAGTTCCTCATTCCGAAAAACGACGGTTACGAACAAATTCTCGAAGTCCTCGAACGACGTGACGT
>WRMR01000429.1 GCA_009776995.1 Planctomycetaceae bacterium
CGGCACGGCGGCGGCCAGCGGCGGGGAAATGAACCGCCCGTCCCCGTTGCCCCAGTGCAGTTTCGTGCCGCTGGGAGTGGAATAGCCGGACACATAACCCATCGGGTCGTCGTAGGGATTCTGGAAACTGTCCGGGAAGGCCGTCCCGCTGTGCCAGTAGGTCGATTCCCAAACCAGCGAACCGACGACGTTCCGTTGCCACGCCTGCCAGTGCCAGACGCGAAGCTCCGTGGCCGGGTGGTCGATGAACAGCGTGCAATAGGGTGCCTTCGGCCCGGTGCAGATATACCACCAGAACCGTTCGCCCAATGCCCTGCGTTGCTTCGCCAGCTCGTCGCGGAAGCTGTTGGAAATCGAACACCAGATATTAATCGTCGTGTTTTGCGCGTCCAATGCTTTCATGAACCCGTCATTGTCCATCATGAGCGTCATAAAACGCTGGATTTTCGGGCCGTACTGCTGAATTTTGGCCGTTCCGTTGGCGACGAACTCATAATCATGTTCTCCCGGCTCATCGAACCAGTAAATGTACGCCTTGTCGATCCAGCCTTTTTCGATGAGGTGGGCCTGCAACTTGCCGTAATAGTCGGCGATCATCGCCTTGTACTCGGGCGTGTCTTCGGCAAAATCCGCGATGGACGGCTCCGTTCGCGCATGGAACGTTCCGCCGCCCAGTCCGTTGCCCGGAACGGTGAAATTCGTGAAATGAAACTTCTTCAGCACGCGGTCCATTTCGGCGTCGAAGCGAGAAAAGTCGATTTCGCAACGCGGCGGGTTCTCGTTCGGCAGCCACTGCACGGATATTCCGTCGAACGGCGCGGGCGTGTAAATGCTGATCCGGTGATCGGAGAAGCATTGCAGGTACATTTCATTGACACGGCGGCGGTCTGCATCGGTTCGGGCGTTGTGGTATCGTGCCGCCTGATTCGGGTTGTAACCGTAGGCCGATTCGAGATGGTTTTCCGTTGGCAGGGCGAAATTCCAAACGTGCAGTGCGTAAGGCACCGTCATGTCGAATTGCCCGTCGCCGGAGGTCAGGCGGAATGTCCCCTGATAATCCCCCGCCACGGCATCGGCGGGCACTTTGACGTTGATCCAGACAGGCTGGTTCTTCCCGGCGGCAATGTCAACCGGATGATCGAGCGGCGGCAGAGCGTCCGGCCAGTCGCCGACCAGTCCGGTGCCGTCGGTTTTCGAATGCACGAAATGATAATACGCGTAAAGCAACTCGACGTTTTCCGCCGGAATGACCGCGCCGTTGGGTCCTTGCAATCCGGTCACGCTGCCGGTCAGACCTGTGATCGGCGTGTCCCTGTCGGCCCGCACGACGAACTGGAAGCCCTCGACGTCGTTTTTCGCCGCAGAAATGGTGATCGGTCTGGTCGTTTCCGGCGTCACTTCGGGCGGCTGACGGTCACGCGAGATTTTCCAGTCGGCCTCGCACCACCAACACGTCCCATCCTGTCCCGGCAGAATATAACCGTAATCGCTCCGCTCCAGCGGATGCGTCTGCGTCGTGAGGGAATACTTGACGCCGTCAAACTCGAATGTTTGTTCAATTTCTCCCGGCGAACGGGATTTTTCGAGCGGGATGAGTTTTATATTCCCCATGAAGCCGCTAATCAATTTGAATGTCCTAATTTCGTTGTTTTGCGTCAGTGTGAGCATATTTGTAGGTGGAGTTGGACCGCCGAGTGGGCGAAAACGACCATAGCTTTCCGCCAACGTCAGCAGATTTCTTATGGGTGGATCCGCGCCCAACAGATCAATCGTGGCGAACAAAACATCGCCCATCAGGTTGAGTGAATGCAGGTCCGTTTCGGCAAACGTTTCCGGCAGGGAAGCTTCAAAGTCGATCCGGTTGACTTGGAAATTCGCACCATCCAGCCCACGAATGAGCAAGGTGACCTCCTTCGTTGGAAATACCTCCTTTGGCAAGACAAATTCTTTCGTTTCCACCTTGTCAAGCTTCCCGAGTTCCACCCAGTCCAGATGTGTCATATCGCTGGTACGATACGCAATAAGACCTTCTCCACCAGTGTGATGATTGACGTTGACCGTGATTTTTCCATCTTCAAAAGGAATCGCTGTGGCATCACCTGTGATCGACTGCAAATCGAACTGATAGCAAACATCCGAGCCATTCCCAAGACACCAGCGATCGGTGTTAAACACTGTTTGTAAGGCACCATGGAAAGGACGGTGAATATTTGTTCCCTTGCTGCCAAGATTACCACGAAACTGATATTTCCCGTCGCTGATGATTTCCCCTTCGCCAAGCAGCAGTTTGCCAAATGGAAGATCAAACTCCCTGCAAACAGGTACAACTTGCTCGAGTTTCACATCACGAAACTGGAACGTGCCGTTTGATTCCCACTGACCAACCTTCAGTGGGGCGGAGGAGACTCCCGGCGGTACTTTGAAATAAAACGATTCGTCGGTCCAGCGATTCGGCTGGGTGCTGTAATCGCGGGTGAACCCCTCCACCCCGCAGGGCAGACAACCGCCGCTGCTGTCAACGCCGCGATGCGACACGCTGAAACGGTAAAATGCCCCCGGTTGCAACGCGACGGACGGGCTTTGCCACGCGGAAACATTGCCGCCGTTTCCGGTCACCTGCAAAATGCCCGGTTCGACCAACTCTCCCGTGCCGGACAGTCGCCACTGCCCGACATCCGGGACAATGGGTCCGTCGGCAATCAGATGCCGCACTGACATACTCATGACAAATCCGCACAACACGGCGAAAACGATCCGCCGCATGACTGGACTCGTGCGTAATCCACCCCAATTCTTTGTCGTCTTCATGTTTTTTGCTCCTTTTGAAAAGAATCAAGCGGTCATAAACTCTTGCAACAGATTTTAACAAAAACTCAGCTTGAAGTAAACAGAAAGGCCAACGCCAATGGATGAGAAGGCAAGTGAATTTCCCGCCTTCTCACCCAAAATGTGCTTGACATTTTGCTTTTCCTGTTCGATAATGATGTTGACCGTCATGGTTGCGATCCTTTTTTTTGCGGTGCAACTTGTTGTTACTTTGGTTGTTATACTATCGCCAATTGAACTTTCCGGTGAGCGAGCCCGTTTTCCCATGAAAAAATTACTTTGTGCCTTCCTGCTTTTTTCCCTTTGCTCCCCGCTTTTCGGACAGACGTTTTACGTTGCGACGAACGGAGACGACACTGCCGTCGGAACGGAAACCGCACCGTTTGCAACATTGGAAAAAGCCCGTGACGCCGTTCGAAGTCTTCGTCAATCGGAACCGGATCGAAAAACGCCGATCATTGTTCGGATTGGAGAAGGACATTATTATCTCAAACAGCCGTTTTTGTTGACTCCCAACGATTCGGGGACGCCTCTTTCTCCAACGATTTTTTGCGGTTTTCCCGGAACAGATCAAGTCATCCTCAGCGGAGGGCGACCAATCACCGGTTGGAAGGAAGTTGCTCCGGGCCGCTGGGAAACCATTCTTCCCGAAGTCGCCGAAGGAAAGTGGTATTTCGAACAGCTTTATATCAATGATCAAAGACGTTTCAGGCCGGTGTTGCCGCAAAAGGGTTATTATGTGATTGCAGGAACTGTCCGGCCCATGGAGGGATCGTATCGTTCAGACAGGTTCTATTACGGAGACGTGCCATTTGACCCAAACTGGAAAAATCCCGGCGATGTGGAAGTCCAGACATTCCATTACTGGACCATGGACCATTTTCGCGTCAAGGCGATCGACACCATGCGAAAACACGTCGTTTTCACATCGCCCCCTCCCGGCTGGGATATGGCTCACACTCATGCAGGAACGCCTTACCGGATTGTCAATGTTTACGAATCACTGTCTGAGCCGGGTCAATGGTATCTTGATCGCCAAACCGGCGTCTTGACCTGCCTGTCCTATCCCGACGAGGATTTGAATCAATGCACTGTCGTGGCACCGGTTTTCTCAAGAGTCGTTTCGCTTGAAGGTGATCCGGAGTCGGGGAAATATGTGGAAAACATCCATTTTGACAATCTGACGTTTGCCCACACAGCCTGGACGATGCCACAGGAAGGGGCCGGGTATCCCCAAGCGGCGGTTTATTGTGATGGGGCCGTTACTTTGACCGGGGCCAAATCTTGTTCGATCAAAAACAGTTTCGTCCGCCACACCGGCAACTACGGGGTGGACTTCAATGAAGGTTGTACGCATTGCGACCTCGTCAACTCCGAACTGATTGACCTCGGCGGCGGGGGAGTCAAAATTGGCGGCAACAAGATCAATGGCGAAGAAGATTCGCGAAAATGGGCGTCTCACTGTCATGTGGAACAGTG
>WRMR01000430.1 GCA_009776995.1 Planctomycetaceae bacterium
ATCGGGCGGCATTGAATAGCGGCGGACGAACCATCGCTGTATTGGGAAGCGGACTGCATCGGCTTTATCCGCCGGAACATAAACCGCTTGCCCAAAAAATCATCGATTCCGGCGGTTGCGTGATGAGTGAATATCCTCCGCTTCATCCTTCGACGAAGTGGACATTTCCGCAGCGAAACCGCATCGTCAGCGGGTTGTCCCTGGGAGTTTTGGTTACCGAGGCACCCGTTCGCAGCGGAGCCATGATTTCCGCCCGGCTGGCGGGAGAGCAAGGACGGGACATTTTTGCCGTTCCCGGCTCCATCGAATCACCGGCATCGAGCGGTTGCAACCGGCTGATCAAGGATGGAGCCTATATTGCTGAATCGGTGGACGACATCCTAGACGTGCTGGGACCGATGCGGCAATCGGTGATTCTGCCCGGAAGGGAAAATCCCGTACGCCACCCGAACGAATTGTCCCTCAACGAAATAGAACTTGAAGTGTTGCAACACATCTGCTGGTCGGAAACATCGCTGGATGCGATTGTGTCGGCATCAGGTTTGGAACCGCAACAAATCACGGCGGTACTCTCGGTTTTGGAACAAAAACGCATCATCCGGCAGGTGACCCCCACGACATGCGCGAGGATGTAAGTGTCAGTAAATTTTGCCAGAATTGGTCTTTTCAAAACAGGGGATATTCTGTATATTTCCCCGTCGCCAAGCGGTCTATTCCTCACTCTACCATAACATGACGATGACCACGATCAGCCCCTTTTCTGCCGTCAGTCCCGATGCTCAAATTGGAGATAATGTCGAAATCGGGCATTTTTGCCTCATCGAGCCGGGAGTTACCATAGGAAACGGTTGCAAATTTGCATCTCACGCGGTCATCAAGTCGGGAGTTACGATGGGCGAAAACAACCAATTCGGCGAAGGAAGCGTCATTGGCGGGATACCGCAGCATATTTCGGCACCTCCGCCATTTGGGCAAATCCGCATTGGAAACGGCAATACATTTCGCGAGCACACCACCGTCCACTGTTCTTTGAAGGCATCGGGAACAACAGTCATCGGTGATGAAAATTACCTGATGGTCGGCGTTCATATTGCCCACGATTGTGCTCTGGGAAACAACAACATTTTGGTCAATGGTGTGATGCTCGGCGGGCATGTGACCGTGGCTCATCGGGCGATGATCGGCGGCGGAGCCGCCATTCACCAGAATTGCCGAATCGGCTCGATGGCGATGATCGGCGGGCAAGCCCACGTGGTACAGGATATACCGCCATTTATGACGGTGGATGGGCTTACAAGCCGAATCGTCGGACTCAATCTGATCGGTTTACGCCGAAACGGGCGCACCTCAGAAGAGATAAAAACGCTGAAAAATGCCTACTTCGCCTTGTACCGCAGCGGTCTGGCTTGGAAAAAAATTTTACAGATTTTTCAAGAAAATTATTCGACGGAACCCGCCGCCGAACTGACGCAGTTTCTACTGTCCACCAAGCGGGGCATCGTTCGGGAGCGTGCTGCTCCCCGGTTGCAACTGCGCATTTCAGAACCGGACGAATTTGCCAGCGGCGAAGAGAATTGTGTTCACACATCAAGCCGAGCCACCGGGTAGCGGGTTTCGAGTCTGGCAGGCGCCCAGTAAGGGCAAGATCGTGCAGACTGCACCATTGTCGGAAAATAGTACTGCCTTTACAATGACTCCGTTACCTGCGATAATGTGGCGGCGTCCCCGGTGTTTGAGGGCACCGTTTCTCGTTCCAATTCCTTTCCAACCGCTTTATGACGGCAAACTATGAACTGCCCCTTTTGGCAATGTTGGCGCGTTACGCCGACATGTCAATGGTTGTCGTTGATCGCGATGCAAGGATCACCCAGACGATCGGGAACATCAAACACGATGTCGATTTCAATGAGCAGACGGCTATTGGGCAAGCCGTCGAGAATTTTTTTGCCCGCGATCCCGAATTCGCTGGTCTTTTTCACAAAGCACTGGAGAACTGTCCGTCGAAAACGGTGATCGCGAACCGCTTCGGCGGTTTCTCCGAAATCCAAGTCCTACCGCTCCTTGATGAACAGGACAACATTCTCGGAGCATTCGGTTTTGAATACGATGTTACCAGTAGAGAAAAGGGAATCCGGTTCCACCAAAACCAATCCGAAAAATTTGAACTCCTTTTTCAGGACCCAGAAATTGGAGTTTTCGTTTTAGACCGCAATTTTGTCGTTCAACGAGCCAATGACGTTGCGAAAAACATCGTTGCGAAAAACCTCACTACGAGGAACAGCAACGAAACGGATGTTAACATCGAAGGACGCGTTTGTTACCAGAAGGTTTTCGGACGTGACAAGCCTTGCGAATTTTGTCCGGTCATCGAAACGTTTCAGACGAAGCAGCCCGCCGAAAATTCTTATTACGACAAGACTCTGCAAGTCCATCTGCAACTCAACTCCACACCGGTTTTCGACCCGCAGACAAAGGAGTTGACCGGTGCCTTGGAATCCTTCCGAGATATTTCCGGTCGGGTCAAACTCGAAGAAGCGGCTCTGGTACACGAGTCCCTAATTTCCGATGTGTTCGCAAGTGTTCAGGAAGGGATGTTCATTGTCGATCGGGATTATACCATTCTCAAGACGAATCCTGCCTTTGAAGCCATGTATCCTGAACACATGCCGTTGGTTGGGAAAAAGTGCTATGCGACATCCCTTCTGGATCACGTATGCGACGGTTGTCCGGTGGCAGAAATGTTTGCAACAGGCAAAACCGTCATGTCTGTCCATCATGAGTTGCCGACAGACACGAAGCCGGGAATGTGGCTCGAACACTACGCACATCCCATTTTCTCCCCTTCGAGAAATGTTCTGGCTGCGGTTTGCATCATCCGCGACGTTACCCAGCGGAAAGAAAATGAAGAGACCCTTCAACGGTACCGCGACCAACTGGAGGAGATGGTTCGTGTTCGGACACATGACTTAGAACGGAGCGATGCAAACATCCGGGCAATCCTCTCTGGGGGGAGTGTTCCAATTCTTTTTGCAAGTCCCGACGGAACGGTCACGTTCGTCAACACGGCGGCTCAGGTATTGACCGGCTATTCTGAGCAGGAGTGGCTCGGGGAAACCCCGTGGTCGAAAATCTATGACGAACAAACCCGCTCCGATGACAGATTTGTACAACAACGGGCAGATTTGTATGCGGAAAAATGTGACCAAATTCGTCAGGAGATTCTCATCCGTCGGAAAAACGGCGAATCACGTTGGATTGATCTCACCGTTTCAATGGTGAGGGACCCTGAGGGAAACCAATCCCAAATCATTATCGTTTTGCTGGATATCACGGAACGTTTTCAAATGGTGCAAGCGATTGAAGAAGCACATACGCAGGCACGACTCATGCTCGACTCGACCCCTCTCGCCTGTTCTTTTATGGAGAAAAACAGGACTATCGACTGTAATATGGAGGCCGTCAGATTATTTGAGTTATCGAGCAAACAAGAGTTCTGCGAACGATTCTTTGAACTCTCTCCTGAATATCAGGCGGACGGACGCCGCTCTTTGAATGTCATTCGAAACCACTTACTTCAGGTACGCAAGACCGGATGGACACGATTTGAGTGGATGCACCAAAAACTGGACGGTACACCGATCCCTTGTGAAATCACGATTGTCCGTGTCAAACGCAAGGATGCTGATACCTACGTCTCCTATGCCCGGGATATTCGGGAACGCAAAAGACACGAAGCAGCACAAGAACAGGAACTACAACGAACGAATGCCCTCTTAGAACTGGCACAGATGACGGCGCAGCCGGAGCCGGACATTATTAATTTTACAATCAAGTCGGTGATCTCGCTAACCGATAGCGGGGCAGGATACGTGGCGTTGTTGGAACACGCCAATAGAGTCCAGCCCTTTCATTCGTTTATCAGTGACGAGAAATTCCATTGCTCGTTGCCAACGATGACATCTGGGAGGACCCCGCACCTACTCTCTGCCATGCTGACGGAGTGTCTCGAAACGAAAAAAGCAGCGATTCAGAATGATTTTGCCTCTCTTCCGGGAACTCGAACATTTCCACAAGGACACTTTCCACTTCATTCACACATGTGTGTTCCGATCATGGATGGTGAAACCCCCATTGGAATCCTCGGGGTAGGTAACAAAGCGGCTCCTTACACCAAAGCGGATACTCGGCATTTGACACTTCTGGCTCAAGGACTGAGCAATTTGTTAAACCGGAAAAAATATGCGGAGTACCTAGAAAAAGCCAGAAAAGAA
>WRMR01000431.1 GCA_009776995.1 Planctomycetaceae bacterium
AAGCGAACGTCCTTACGCGGAGCGATTTCTTTATTCCGATCAGCATTGACCACATTTTTACCTGAACTGGATTCGTAACATGAAAATCTCCATTGACAAGATCACCATTCCCGGTACGCGGCGCGGCATCGACGCCGGGAAAGTGAGGGAACTTGCCGAGTCGATCCGGCGCATCGGGTTACTTCATCCGGTGACCGTGACGCGCGATCACCGGCTCGTGGCCGGTGCCCACCGACTTGAAGCCTGCCGCGTGGCCGGGATGAGCGAAATCCATTGCTGTTTCGTTGACGGCGACCTGCTTCACATTGAACTGGCTGAAATCGACGAAAATCTGATCAGAAACGAACTTGACCCAATCAGTATCGGTGAACTGGCCATCCGACGCGACGAAATTCTTGAGTCACTTGGATTGCGGGCAATTGCCGGCAACAATCAGCATTCAGCAAGAGGTGGTGAAACTGTTTCACCACCTCAAACGACGGTATCCATCGCCAGAGAAATTGGCATGGGGGAGCGAACATTACAACACAACAAGCAGCTTGCCCGTGATCTCGTGCCGGAAGCGAAGGAGGTTGTCCGCAGTGCCGATGTTCCAAAACGTGACGCGCTCAAAATCGCCCGCATGGAGCCGGAACGTCAAAAGGCGGTCGTTGGAAAAATCGCATCCGGTGAGGCGAAAAGCCTTGTCGACGCCAAACGGCTCCTTGCCCGTGAAAATGTGCATGAAACCGCACCGTTCCCTGCTGGTATCAAGTACCGGGTGTTGTATGCCGATCCGCCCTGGTCTTACGGCAACCAACTTGGGGATGGTTATGGAGCCGCCGGAAATCATTATCCGACGATGAGCGTGGACGAACTCTGCGCTCTGCCCGTAACGGATATGGCGGAAAAGAATGCCGTGCTGTTTCTTTGGACGACCTCGCCATTGCTGGAGGAATGTTTTGCCGTCATTCGTGCCTGGGGCTTCCGATACAAGACGTCGTTCGTCTGGGATAAAATCAGGCACAACATGGGACATTACAACAGCGTTCGGCATGAGTTTCTGTTGATTTGCACGAAAGGCTCCTGTATGCCCGACGTGCCAAAACTCTTTGACAGCGTTGTTTCGGTCGAACGCACGGAAAAACACAGCGAAAAACCCGAAATCTTCCGCGAAATGATCGATACACTCTACACGTCGGGGCGGAAACTCGAACTGTTCGCCCGAAAAACGGCACCCGGTTGGGACGCATGGGGGAATCAATCGTGAGCGACTATTATGAAAAACAATTGGCCGTTGGTCAGGAATATCAGGATTTCATCGGCGATATTCTCTGCAAACGCGGAATGACGATCAGAAATTACACGTCCCGGAAATATCAGTTGAACAAGGGGGAGAACCTGATCGGCCTGGAAATCAAGCATGACACGCAGATTTCCGTTTACGGAAACCTGTTCATTGAAGTTGCGGAGCGGCGCGATCTTTGTATGCCGTTTTTCCCGTCCGGGATTTATGCCGGTGACTCCATTCTTTACCTGATCGGCGACAAGGAACGGTATTTTCTTTTTGCGACCAACACGCTGCGGGCGATTCATCGTTCGGGAAAATACCCTGTCATCACCATTCGGCGGAACACTTCGCAAGGTTTCAAACTCCCTGTCAGCGACGTCCGTGAGAATCTCTGGATGGTCGAAGAGTACGTTTTTCCGAATACGGATTCACCCGCGCCGGCGTAGGATCGTTTCATGAGTCGATTTCCCGAAGAAGCCCTGAAACTCGTGCGGCTCGGCTATCACGTTTTCCAATGCCTGCCTCGCAGCAAGTTTCCCAATACGGAAACCGCTCCGAACGGCTGCGTTTCGGCAAGCGGCGACCCGGAAAAGGTACGCGACTGGTGGACGCGGTTTCCGCATTGCAATATCGGGCTGCTTTGTGACAATGTCCTCGTGATTGATGTGGATAACAAGGACGGCAAGGACGGCAGCGGCGACTTTGCAACAATCATGGATCGGGTCGGCACTGTGCCGGACAGCCCGATTTCGCTTTCCGGCAATGGCGGTTATCATCTGCTCTTTCAACGTCCCGACGCCGACATCAAGGGAACCAACGGCCTTGTGTGGGACGGCAAAAAGACGGGTATCGACATTCAGGTCGGCAACCAATATATCGTCGTCCCACCGTCGATTCACCCGGACACCAAAGAGGCATATCGATGGCACGTCGAGCCGTGTGCTGTTACCGAGTTGCCGGTCTTGCCGAACGATTGGGTGGAGTATGTGCTTCCGAAAAGGCTTCAGACTTCAGTTGGCATCAGGCTTCAGAAAACCCTTGATACCCGAATTCCTGAAGCCCGAAGTCCGAAGTCTGAAGCCTTGCATCGTTGCCGACTTTATCTCGAAAAGATTCCGCCCTGTATTGCCGGGCAAGGCGGCGATACGCAACTCTACGCAACGGCCTGTGCCATCTTTTGGGATTTTGGTTTGTCCGAGGACGAGGGCATGACGTTGTTGCGGGAATACAACATGCGCTGCCTCCCACCCTGGCCGGAGAGCCGACTCATTTACAAAATGAACGAGGCACTGAAGCCCGATCTGCATGACAAGCCACGCGGTCACAAGCTCGACGAAAGCAAAATCGTTACCTTTCCTGAAGTTGACCTGTCCGGGATTACGAATCAATTTGCACCACGCGAGGATGAGGAGCCGGAAGACGACGATGATGTGTTGTTCGCCGAAGCGTTTCAGGATGATCCCGGCTATGTCCCGGACGAGTTGTTGCGGATACCGGGTTTCGTGAGCGAAGTGATGGATTTTTCGCTGGCCAACGCACCCGTTGCCGTGCCAACGACGGCGTTTTGCGGGGCGGTGGCTTTGCAATCGTATCTTTGCGGTCGCAAGGTACGCGAGCCGGGCGATCTGCGGACGAACCTTTATTTGCTTGCACTTGTTGGAGCATCGTCCGGCAAGGATTTTCCGCGAAAAGTCAACACCTACATCATGGAACAACTCGGCGAGATCACGGCTCTCGGCGACAAATTTGTTTCCGGCGAAGGTTTGCAGGACGCGTTGTTCATGTCGCCGAACATGCTCTACCAAAACGACGAAATCGACGAACTCCTCTACAAACTCAACGACCGAAACCGGGGTGCCTTCATCGAAAGCATCATGGGAACGCTGCTGACGCTTTACACATCGGCCTCAACGATCTACCCGATGCGCCGGAAGTCCGGCAAGGAACATCCCGGCGTGATTGATCAGCCGCACTTGACCATTTTTGGAACGGCCACACCGCAGTTTTACTATGCCGCCTTGAGCGAACGCATGATGAGTAACGGCTTTTTCGCACGAATGATCATTGTCGATACCGAGAAGCGACCGTTTAGCCAGGACGCGGGGCTTGTCAGCCAAATCAGCGAGCGTGTCCTCGAAACCGCCCGATGGTGGCGGGCATTTCAGCCCGGCGATATGAAGGGTAACCTTGGCAAGTTTCATCCGTCGCCGATCACCATTCCTTTTGATGATCCATCGAAGGCGTTCATGCGGGACTTCCGGCGGTTTGCCGATGAGGAATACTCGAAAGCGGAAGATCGCAATGATACGGTCGCCATGACCGTTTGGGGACGTGCCAACGAGAACGCCCGAAAGCTGGCACTCATTTATGCTTGCAGTGAAAATCACCAGAAACCGGAGATCGCACTTCCGGCAACCCAATGGGCAACGGAATTTGTGACCTGCCAAATCAGACGACAGCTTTTCAAGGCGAAAGACCACTCTGCGAAAACGAAATTTCAGGCATTGTGCAAGGAGGCACTGCGACAATTGCGGCAATGGCATCACGGTCACGGGAAACGCGGAATGCCCAGTTGGATACTTCGCCGTCAATTGGGGGTCATGCCGCGTGAATACACTGATTTGCTTGTGGAATTGGACGCACAACGGTACATCAGAGTTGATCGCATTCCGACAAAAGGCCGCCCCAAAGAGACCGTGACACTTCTCGGAATCGATCAATAACCCGTTCAAAAACGCCAAAACAAGTCAATCCCGGCGAAAACGGAGACTGTCCCCGCTTTCTCTTTATTCCCGGTTTACTTTTTTGATCCCCGGAGACGTTTATGGCAAAATCCATGACCCAAACAACCGCGACGCCGAAGCGGAAAAATTCGGCACCGTCCGCCGTCGGGAATAACGGCGATCTCAAGTTTCACCCGTTTGCCAACATCTTTCCTCTGCTCGGCGAAGAGGAACTGATCACGCTTTCACGGGACATCGTTGATAATGGCCTT
>WRMR01000432.1 GCA_009776995.1 Planctomycetaceae bacterium
ACTCAACCATGTCGAGACAATTTTCCATGCCCACTGTTTTTCGTATGACGCCGGTCATGATGATTCGGGATTTCTTTGCATCGCTTGGAGCGGATACGTCAACCCTCGACTGGGACACGCTCAAGCAGCGTAACCCTGACCCGATCTGGGATTATTTTTTTCGCTTACCGATGGACTTGCGACAAAAGGCGGACGGAATCTTGCGCAGTGTTTTCAAACTTGCCTGCACGGATGGCATGACGGCGATCAATGACTCGATAGAAACATTGCACCATGAGCCGATTGCCGTAGGGGAACTCAAAAAAGCCAACTGCTATGTCCGGGCTCTTTTGACGTGGTTCGCCGACAAGGAAGTCTTCGAGAAAGCGGTTGCCCTCGTGCAATTGCGTCAAATGGCATGGTGGCGCAAACGCCAGCATTTGTCGCGACAAACACCGGAATTCAGCGATGCCGTCAAGCGGAAATTCGAGCATGAACTGGAAAAACTCTTTGCCGCCAAACAAGGTCGCGGCCATGTTTGTACGGTGGAAATGCTCGACATGGGCAACGGCATGTATTACTTCTTTGCCTATCCCGACGATTACCTGAAATCGGCGTTTGCCCATGACGAGTCGCGTTCGCTGGTGCCGCAATCATTTCAGCACACGTTTGAGATCGTGTTTGCCTATGATGCCAAATGGGGCACGTTGGAAATTTGCGGTAAGGTTTCCAGCAAATGCAAAAAGCAGCTGGAGGGGATTTTCGTTGATGTCATCCTGAATTCACGAATCGAACGGTATGAAGAGACGGTTTATTATCTTGATATGCTGAAAAACCTTCACTTCGTTCCTGCCGTCGATCCGGAAGACCGGATTCGTGTTACGATCAAGGAACTTGAACTGGTTGGCACGGACGGCTTTATATTTCATACCACAGCACCGTTGGGAAAGAATGTTTTTCAGGGGCTTGCGGAATTCATGCATTCAGGAAATACCTGGCTTATCGATGCGAAAGTCACATTCGTCAAGTTTCGTTTTGAATTTTTGCAGAAGGAGGGACGCCGGCGCGGGACGACGACCTTCGCAATCAGTCTTCCGAACCTGAATACGATACAGAATAAAGACCCGGAACGTTTGGAAATCATCAAAAAACACCTGATACAATGGGGGATTGAACATGCAAAAGTCACTCAAAGTCATTCTTAAATATTGCGATACCAGTCCGGAACTGATCGGATATTACATGCGGGATATTGATCTGGAAATGCTGGGGCGTCTCGGTTATGTCGCGCCGATGGAACCGGTGGAGGATTTAATTTGCCGGGAGTGTAGCGGACTCGAAGGTGACAGCCAACTCGACAGTTATATCGACCGCAGTACTGGCCAAACAGTTTTCGCAATCTTCTGTGCGGACTGCGGAATCGTCCCTATTTCCAGTTCCGACATGAAATGCTGGCGCGTCGATGCGGAGGCCATCGCATGTCGTTTTGTGAAAGAGGCGAATATTCAAGGGCAGGTTACGCCTATTATCCCTGACCAACTCTGGCATCTGGGACGGCGTGGCAACCATCAATACTTGTTTGCCAGACATTTGGGTGAGCGCGGATACGAGGCATTGGAACTCGCGATTCACCAGTATCCCAAGGCCACGATTGTCACGGCAAGCGAGTATTTGATGGCAAGGTTACAAAAATCCCTGCCGAACCGGTGCATCGCGTTGGAATTGTCAGCAACGTTCCGGGTGGATGGTTCGATGGCCGTTGACGAGTCGGTTCTCGAAGAGAGAAAACCCGATCCAACCAAGCAACCTCACAAGCGTCGCGGTGACCGAACGGCGAAAAACGAATTGCTCGAACGCGCCATGAAGGAACATGTTTTTGCCGCCTACAATTATATGCTGGACACTGCCAGTCGCGGTGAGGTCAAACTCCTGCCGCGACCGACACAAAAAATGCTGGCCAAAATCACCAACATGCACGAACGGGAAGTCTCGCGCTGTTTGAAAGATAAAGAAGCCAAAATTCTACGTCTCCTTTGGGAACAATCCAGTACGTTGGACGGGATCGAGTCACTGGTTCGTACCTTCCGTCGCTAATCTCATTTGAATTCTGTTGAAAGCCCATGCCTTCATTGGTGTGGGTTTTTTTGTTGCGCTGAATCGAAAACAGTCTCTCGCACTTTATCTATACTACCATAAACTCTCTCTATTTTAATTTAACATAGGTAATTTCAGTGTTAATCTGGGAAGAATCTCACAAGTGGCGTTTTCGTGAGTGTGAGATTAATTTTTTTGTCATTTTATCTCCTTGTGTATCAATGGGTTATCAAATCTCACAAAAGGGAGTGGCGTTTTCGTGAGATTTCTCTTTTTAGTGTCAGGCACGCTCGGACGTAAAGAGCGGCCAAAACAATTGAAAACCATGACACGAATTTGAGGAAAACGCCATGTCTCACAATGAGCAAATTGGGCAAGTCAGCGAAACGCTTTTGGGCAATTACGCGGACAAGCAAATCGCGTATCACCTGCGGCAACTTCGCGGAGTGCGACTTGCGGAGCGGGACGATCTTCGTCAGGAAATGTATCTCGCACTGCTGGAAAAAACGCCCATCTATCTGAAACGCAAAAGCGGAAAACGCACATTTATCGACCGGACGCTCCGGCACGTCGTGCGGCAGTATTTTTTCGACCAGTGCCTGCACAGCGACATGTTCACCACGACCGTCGATCAGCTCACCGAAAACGAACACCCAACGTTCAACGACACGCACGGCGGCGAACTCTACGAACTCGACTGCATTTATCTGCAACTCGACGTGACCGGGTTCATGAAAAAACTCACGGCGCGCCAGCGGAGAATTTGCAACCAACTTACATCCGGCTACCGGCCAAAACGCATCGCGCGGCGCATGCACACGCTGGTCAAGGTGATTCGCCGGGACATTCAGCAGATCAAAAAACTGATCGCCAAATACGACTTTTCGACCGAATAAAAAATTTTTCCAATTTTCAGGGTTACCCTTTTCGCAAAAAAACAAATATAGCATTAAGGGCGAGCAACGCAAGTATCACTTTTTAGAAAGCAAATACCATGACTTTGAACACAACCATTTTTATTTCCGAACCGGCCAATGAATATCATTCAAAGGCCAAACATTACCTGTCGAGCCACCAGCTCATTGATTTCGTTAAGTGTCCGTATCTCTACAACAAGAAACGACTTGGCCTCATCACCGGCACGGAGTCACAGGCGTTTTTGCTGGGCAGTGCGGCGCACACGTTGATTCTCGAAGGTCGCGACAAGTACGAGTCGGACTATGCCATTGGCGGGCCGATTAACCCGGCGACCGGGCGGCCTTACGGCAACACAACCAAGAAATTTCTCGAATGGCAAGAGGTGCAACAAAAGCCTGTCCTCACCTTCGACCAGTCCGAAACCATCGAAGCGATGCTTTCCGCCGTTCGCATGAACGAATACGCCGCCGCGCTGCTGAAAACCGGCGTAGCCGAAGGCGTGATTCGTGCGGAGTATTGCGGTCTGCCATGCCAGATTCGCCTGGACTGGTTTAACCCCGAATACGGCATTGTTGACCTCAAAACCTGCGACGATCTGACGTGGTTTGAGTCGGATGCCAGGCGGTTTCGCTACCAGAACCAAGTGGCGTTTTACCAGTGCGTTTTGGATGCCGTGATCGAACGACTCGTGCCGGTTTACATCATCGCGGTCGAGAAAAAAGAACCGTTCCGCTGCGGCGTCTGGGAAGTCACGGCGGAAACGCTTCTCACGGCTCGCGCCGAAAACGAAGCGGCCATCGAACGGCTCAAGGCCGCCAAGTCAAGTGATACGTGGGTCACGGGTTACGAAGATTTGCGGATGCTTTCCATTGTTTGAAAGGCGTCAGGCTTCAGGCGTCAGGTATCAGTATTTTCATTCACATTTATCGGTTGAGGGTATCACCCGCTCCTCCTGAAGCCTGGAGTCTGATACCTGATACCTTAAAAAAATTATGTCCCTGTTACAAAAAATTCACACAGGCAAAAAACAACAGCCGCCGCGACTGCTGATTTACGGCAGTGAAGGCGTTGGAAAATCGACCCTTGCGGCAAAGGCTCCGAACCCGATTTTCATACCAACGGAGGACGGCCTCGATGTGCGCCTGATGTAATCACGTCAAGACCAATGACGTGGTGACACTTTATTGACAATGTTTGGAAAGCGAACCGTGGTCGTTTGGCCGACCACCGTACCTACGGGGTAAGTTGATGAGG
>WRMR01000433.1 GCA_009776995.1 Planctomycetaceae bacterium
ATTAGCCGCGACGGCTGTCATACGCGAGAGTGACCTCGAATGTTTTGCAGAGCGTCTGATTGTTCAAACTCTCAAGGTCGTCATGCACCAGCACATCCTCGACGTAATCATCCGGGTGGGCCGTGATATAATACATACCGTTGCCGCGCTCATAGAGGTCAACCGTACAAACCCGACCGCGTCCCTGCCGTTCCTCAAAAAAATTCTCCAGCGAGTTTTTCAACTGAAGCAGTTTTTCGTCGGTAAATTTCGGGGCAAGGAGCGGTAGGTGCGCCCGACGCCGCCAGTAGGTGAGTCCTGAAAACCGGAAGATTGCCAACGCCGACTCAAACAATTTCGGGTAGCGTAACCATACGTACATGGAGGTCGGATATCGCCCTTTTTTCGGCAAATCATTCAGCCAATCCGGTTGGTTGCATGTGAGTGCCGCCTCGTGAAATGCCGCCATACCGTCCTTGCTTGCGAGGGAGGCAATGTCGTGAATCGCCTTTTCAATCTGGTTTTTCACCGACTCGTCATTGATGTCGGCCAATCGGTTCAGCAATGGCTCGACCTCGGTTTCCTTGATGCCGTCCCAGTCGCCGGGGGAAACGCCGGTCTCAAACCGTCCGAAAAACTCGGCCAGCATGACGTTCGGCGTCATGCGGAAAAACGTGGAGATGGAAAATGGTTTTGGCATGATTGACCTCCTTGAAAAGCATTGAAACAGTAACGGTTACATAGAAGGTATTGTGAATTATAATCTTTATGATGCGAAAAAGCAACATGGCGGGACAATATTCGTATTATATATTATGTCAAAATAGATTATCGAATTTTTTTCTATGCAATCTTCTTTTTTGATTTTGGGATAAATATTTCTGTATCTCTCCTCGAAATGACTGAAAGATGTTATAATGAGCGAAAATCAGGGAGTCCAACGTAATATCACGTCCAGAGACCGCTCTGACAGGAGATGACAATGCACGAAAATAAGCGTTTCGGTTTTGCCCAATTCCGTTTTGTGGTTGCCGCGATTTTGCTCCTTGCTGCTGGCCTGAAAGCCCACCAGCTCTCGGCTGCTCCCTTACCGCCCGTCGTGCAGGGCAGTGTATTCACGCCAATGCTTGAACTGCTCAATGATCGTTATTTTCTGATGGTCGTTGTCGTTGGCGAAATCCTGTTCGCCCTCGTCCTAATCGCAGGCATTTGGCGGCAGTGGATGTGGTTGTTATCGCTCCTCGGCTTTACGGCATTTATGCTCGTCTCGCTGATCAAGGGCTTGAGCGGGGAGTCGTCGTGCCATTGCTTTGGTGCAGTCACTACGAGTCCGTGGATTACGACCTTTCTTGATCTTGCGATTGTGATTCTCTTGGCCATATTCCGCGAGCGGATTGGCTGGAAGTTTGCGTTCCCGGATCGCAAAAAACTGGTGACGGTGTTGATTGCCTGGATCGTCCTCGCTGGCACGGCACTCTTCGCCATGCTTTCCTTGAAACAGGAGCCCCATGCGACTCTCGGAACGGAATTTATTGGTGTTGACGGGAAATCCACGATCATGCTGGAGCCGGAAAGGTGGGTTGATCAGAGATTTCCACTTTGGGATTATGTTGATGACAAGTCGAGATCACTGCTTGAAAAAGGCGAATGGAATATTGTGATAGGTCGAAAACAATGCGATGAATGTAAACAACTGATCGAAAAACTTGGCACTCACTCGACTATCCCTGTGGCACTAATTGAGGTAGACGATGATGCAACGGACACAGTGTATTCCGAACCCGAAAATGTACCAGTCAAAGGATGGTTGACATTCGAGCCACACTGGTTGATTCTGATGCCATGTTTGATAAAATGCCGTGATGGGGTATGCGTTTCCGTTGGAGATATCCCAGCCCAAGAATGATAAACCCATAGCCCCATGCATTATGCTGATTTTTTCAAAAAAGCCCTGTTTGCCGCTGGTTTTTGTGATCACGAGCCTTCTGGTGCTCGGTGGCTGTAGCGGTAAGCTCAACGAGTCGCATGAACTAAAAATTGCTTTTGTATCGCTTGCGAAAGACGATCCGTGCTATGGGACATTTGCGATTCACAATACCAGTGATGTGCAAGTCAAGATTGATAAAGTCAGGATCGTGAACGCCGAGTCGGGTGAAGAAGTTCCCGCGAATCTCTTGAAATTGACAAGTCAATCAATACCGTCCGGTGGGTGGGAATTCGGAAATTTTCAGATTGGAAAGAGTGCCCTTCAACAACCACCGTCTTTACGGGTTGAATTTGAACACAAAAGGAATCGCTTTTTTACGTCCTGTCCCATCGATCCGACTAATATTTGGGTCAAAGATATTTTCCTCAGCGAGGATTTTTCATCGGTGTTCATGTACATTGCACTGGAACATTTGATTTCTCAAGAGGATGCCGCTACCGCAAGTATTGCGATTAATAGTGAAAAGGCCGTCATTTCTGGTCACTCGGTTTTGCCGACAGCCGATGGTCATTCACTTGTTTGCCTGAACATCACGCCACCAAGAACGCTGAACGGTGGAGAACGCCTTTGTATCACTGCATCATGGGACGACCAGACAATCTACGGCGGTTGCACGAAAGTATTTTACGCATTCGTTGCCGGTGAAACACAGTACAGCAAGGTCATGCGTCCCGTCGATCTGGAATTTATGCCGGACTCGCTCACATTGAACATTTACAATGAAGCGGATTTCAGAAAATGCCCGGCAGTCATCGAAAGAGTCTTGCACAACGGCAAGGATGTCACAGCCCAAACAATATTTCCCTCTGATCCGTTTCCGCCCGACCTTCATAATTACGATGACGATGTGCGACCAGTTGTCGTCAAGAATATCCAAATCAACAACGGCAAAAAGCATCGTTTTGACTTTGATTTCAAGCGTCTGGAGCCGCTTCGACCATCTTCCGTCCCCGATGGTTATTTTGACATGCAATCGTTTTCCTGCGACGTTCAGTACGGCATCCCGTATGAAATTGACCAGGAAGAGGGACTGCACGGCGGCGTCTGTACCCTTTATGCCGGATTACGCAATCGTCCCGAAATTTTGGAAATCATCCGACGATACAATTCTGTCGTCGCTGTCGATCCGTTGATTCCTGTCTATGTTTATCCACATGAAGGCACAAAACCGACAACCATATATCAACTTGCGAACTGTAGCGATTTTATCACGACCGGGCAGACGCCGCCATTAATCCCATCGACTTTTGGGAAATCCAAGAAGTTTTTTGAGCATGTCCGATACATGCGGCAGTTACCCGTTCCGTGGGCAAGCTCAGTCATCCTTGATAACGATCATTCACCATCACCCAAAGACTTGGAATGGTTGACTTGGGGAGCCATTGGGGCAGGAAGCCACGGTGTTTTTCTAACGGCACATGAAAAAGGTGATCAGGAGACGATTGCCAAATGCGAACATGGTGTTGATGAAATTCTTGGTCACGTCAGATCAATAAAACCGATACTTGGCATCAGCAAGCCAATTGATCTTGCTCATTCGTGCGACCAAGATGGGATTCATGTTGACTTCCTTGCCTGCGGCCCCGATCATCTTCTGCTTGTCGCACTGAATGAATGGAGTACCCGGTCGGTATTTCAGGAATCGGAACCATTTATGGCCGCCATCAGAAAGGATGCTGAACTCAAAATCACGACAGGAACCGATTGGAAACCAGCCGTTGCCGTCGATCCAATCCACGGCCAACCGATTTCCTTTACAGAAAGCCCGAATGAGATTTCGTTGAATCTTCCCTGTTTCGACAATGTCCAAGTTGTTTTGTTGAGTCGAAAGCCGATTGAAAATACAATTCCTGGATTCAAAACTGAACAAAGGAACCACCAAGTCGAGCCGCTGGTTCTTTTCTTGGATAATCCCGTGATTGCACTTGGCACGATTCATCCCGGTACGACGCATAAACTTGAAATTCCAGTAAAATCGTGTTTAGATCATCCAATCACCCTGTCGGGGACAGAAGTCAGCGACACGAGTTCAAAGCCCGGTGAAGTCCAAACATCGGACATAATTCTTGAACCCGGAGCAACGGGAAACCTGTCGATTTACTATACGGCAGGTGCCAGTGTAGGGAAGAGCGTAACGTATATTCGCTATGTGTCAGCAAAACATCCCGATTTTGAACTTCTGGTTTACCTCTGTGCCGAAGTGGAAAAACCGGTCGAACTTTCTCCGGGCATGGGTGATTTCGGTTCTCTGCCCATTGTTGCCACCAGCGCGAGA
>WRMR01000434.1 GCA_009776995.1 Planctomycetaceae bacterium
GATCGCGCCGGGTTGAACGTTGATCCAATCTGGATAAACGTTGATCGCGCCGGGATGAACGTTGATCAAATCTGGATAAACGACGATCGCGCCGGATGAAACGTTGAACCTGCCGCGATCAGTTTTTGTACTCAAAACAATAATTCTGGTACGATTTCCGCGATTTTTCCCCTCTGTGCCTTTGTGTGAAATCGGATTTTTTCACACGGAGACACAGAGGCACGGAGTTTTTGTATTTCGCGCAGAGACCGCTGAGGGCGCAGAGATTTTGTTTTTGGATTCTCTGCGTTCTTTGCGCTCTCTGCGTGGAATTGGACTATTAATAACATACAAGGAACGAAGAGATTCGAAGGGATTTGTAACTAGCCCCGAATGGGGCAAAATCTCTATAACCCCCGGATTTATCCGGGGGTAGCGACACCACTTCCACCCTGTCGCCCCAACGGGGCGTGACTTTTGTCTGCCGGGAACGGAGCATAGCGCAGTGACCGGATATGTGACGCTCGGAGAGCGGTCACCCAATCGGTCACTCCTCCGGAAACGCCCGGCCACGACAGCCACTGCGTTCGCGTGGAGGCTTCGAACGCGTTGTTATCCGCCACCCCTTTTGCCTGGCTCCAGATCAGCGATTCGTGAATTGAGCAAATCCCGAACTGACTTCGCTTTTTCGTTCATTCCCAATTCTTTATATAACTCGGCCACACGAGTTAGGATGTTAATCTCCCTCATGCCCGGGTTTTCTATGGCAACAAGTGTATCCAAAGATGCTGCAAGGTACTCCTCACATTTTTTAGGGGAGATGATGTTGTTTTGATCGTTTCGGGCACCAAAATAAATCGCCAAATTATAAAGTGCCAGGGATTTGACCTTGGGATCATCCATGTGACTAATGATCGCTTTGTACGCAGTTTCCCGGTCTTCAATCCGGGTCACCGTGTACCGCGAAGTCCCCGGACTCCTGTACCACCTGCTCACAATGACATGGCGTCTCGTCAAATCAGACAACGCTGCGTTACGTTTTTTGTTGTCGGGAATTTTTGCCGCCTGTTCCGCAGCGTCCAAAAATCTCCCGGACAAGGCCATTTGTATGGCAAGCAGCTCGAAAACCGTGTTTTTCCACGAATCACTGTCCACATACGATGCCGTCAAAACCGCCTTGTCAAGCATTTCATCAACATCGCCGGGCGGATTGGTTTGAGCCGTCTCAGCGGCCTTCAGTTGCGCTTTCACAATTGAGGCAAGTGTGCGGTTTCGCGCATCATTCTGCCCAATGTGCCGGGCCGCTGTCACAGCAAACTCGCTCTGCATGTTGACAAGGAATCTGTTGGCCAGTTTTGCAAGGAATGTGTCTTTTTGGTAGAACTCGTTTTTCTCCAGAACCTCCAGTTATTCAATGTCACCATCAGGAATATACTCGCTATAGTGCGGCAGATTTTGCTCGTTTTTTTCCGGTTGGATGGCGGTCACGGTTTCCAGCGACTCGACAAGTCGCCAGGCGTCAAACTTCGTTTGCGCATCGCAAAGTAATTCCGCAGTTGTGGCGTTTGCGACGACTTTCACTTCGGCCGGTGTTTCGGGCGAATCCGCATTTTGACAGTAAGTTCCCCGCAATGCAATAGCAACCACGCCACAACCGACGAGAAATAAAACAATCGCAAGTGTCAATTTTTGTTTCGACATACCTGGCCTTATGCTATTCGGGCGACAAATACTACCCGAACCACTTTCTGGCACGGTTCTTCACACTGTCCAGTTCGAGAACCTCGTTGAGCAGCCGGGTGTCTTCGTCGATTTCAAAGTCGAACATGCCGAACGCTGTGAAGTCGGCACCGTTGGCAAAAGCGTATTCCAGTGCGGTGCGCGGCGCAATGGCACCGGCGGCCATGATCTTGTAGGCGATCCAGGGTTTTTCCACTTTGGCCATCATCTCAATCACTTTTTCCGCGTCTTCACACCAGGACGAATCATAATTGAGGTTGGCCGTGGGATACTTGTTGCTGTGGAAGGTCTTGAGATAAAAATCGTTCTTGATCTTTTCCTTTTCGCACACTTCCACCACCTCCAGGTTATGCGCGGCGACACCGACCGGCACGCCAAACGATTTCATCGTGGCCACCGCTTTTTTGATGAGTTCGGGGCGTGGTTCAACCGGCGAGCCGCCGAGAGGGCGTCCGGCCAGGACGTCGGCCTGCACCCCCCAGAGGTAAAGCGCATCCACACCCGCGTCAATGCACTCCTGGCAGGATTGCGTATATTCCGCCATTTCCTCGTTGATCGGGGCGGTCGGGCAAATGATCCACTGGATTTTGCCGCCTTGCTTTTTATACTCGCGCATCCCGTCCACCACACCCTTGGCCGTATGAATGACGACCGCGTTGATCCCGTGCGCTTCGGCGATCCGCATCGTCTCGAAAATCTTTTCCGGCGTGTTGTAGTGCGCCGCCAGATTGTAAACGTACCGCAAATCCCGCGAATGGGTGTAATGCGTGAGCAGGTTGCCGCCGAGCAACATACGGCCGATTTTCATGCCCGCGATTTCGCCGGCGGGTATCTGTTGATTGGCTGTGATCGGTTGCGGATTGGCCATGACCGACTTGGGCATCGCCGGCATCCCGGCGGCACCGGCCATGGTGGCCCCCAACGCGGTGGCCTTCACAAAATCACGACGATTCATTTTTTGAGACATCTTTATTTCTCCTGATTCATGGTGGGGAGGTCAAAATCGTGTTTCTCCCCGTTTTTGGTGATGGTGACTTTGGAGCGGGCCGCTTACCCGAACCATTTTCTGGCACGATTCGTCACGTTGTCTTGAGCAAGAACTTCGTTCAGCAGCCGCGTGTCTTCATCGATTTCGTAATCGAACATGCCGAAGATGACGAAGTCTGCCCCATTGGAAAACGCATAATCCAGAGCGTTTTTCGGCGGAATCGCTCCCGCAGCCATGATTTTGTATGCAATCCACGGTTTTTCGATTTTGGAAAAGACCTCAATATGCTTTTCCGGGTCGTCGCACCATGAGTTATCGTAATTCATAATTGCGCTGGGATAATTCCGGTGGTGGAACGTCTTGAGATAGAAATCATTTTTGACACCTTCCTGCTCGCAAAACTCGATGACTTCAAGATGATGGGCCGCGACACCGACGGGGACGTCGAACGACTTCATCGTATTGACCGCCTTTTTGATCAGATCGGATCGTCCCCACGGAGCCCCGCCGGCGTTGGGACGCGGCTTTTCGTCGATCATCGCGTCCGCATGGCAACCCCAGAGATAAAGGGCGGTAACGCCGGCGTCGATGGCCTCTTGGCACGATTGGGTATATTCCGCCATATCGTCTTTGATCGGGGCGATCGAACACATGATGACTTGGAGGTTTCCGCCGCGTTCCCGGTACTTTTTCAAACCGTCCAAGACGCCCTTGGCTGTGTGGATGACAACCGTGTCGATGCCGTGTTCCTCCGCAATCCGCATCGTTTCGTGAACCTTTTGCGGCGTGTTGTAATGGGCCGCCAGATTGTAAACGTAACGCAAATCACGGGAGTGCGTGAAGTGCGTAAGCAGGTTTCCGCCGAGCATCATTCGGCTGAAAGTAACGTCGGCAATCGTACCGGTTGGAATCTCACGTTTTTTCGTCAAGGGCGCAAAGTTGTCGTCGGCGTGAGCGGGAAGCGCCGGCATTCCAGCAGCGGTTGCCATGGAAGCGCCAAAAACGGTCGCCTTGACGAAATTACGCCGGTTCATTTTTTCGGACATGATAATCTCCCTTAGGTTGGAAAAATGGGGAGCGGCAAAAACGACAAACCCCGTAACGCATTGTAGGGGAGGAAGAAACGCCATGTCAAGAGGACGTCGACCATCAGGCCAACCCTCATGTCCTGGCCTAAACGTCTTGACTTTTCCTCAAAGATTCGCCACAATGGGGGGATCGTGTCGAATTATTTCCTCTCAGACAGTTTTCCCTGTAGATTCCATGAGTATTACCCGTCGAACTTTCGTGAAGAAGTCCATTGCGACGATCGGCTTGGCGTCGACGTTCGCAATTTCCGGCAACCGAGCCTCCGGGCAAGTTTTGGGAGCGAATGACCGTATCCGGGTCGGCGTCGTCGGCATCAAAGGCCGCGGCGGTTCCCACATCCAGGAATTCGGCAAGATACAGAACGTCGAAGTTGCGTACCTGATTGATGCCGACGCAACGTTGCATCCCGGACGAGCCGGCGACGTCGAAAAGAAATTCGGT
>WRMR01000435.1 GCA_009776995.1 Planctomycetaceae bacterium
TTTGAAAAAAAAAAGTTTTTTGGAAGTTTTTTTCCATTTCCCTTATTTTTGAAAAGGGAATTTTATAAAAAAATGGAATCTGGTTAAATGGGGGGGGGGGGCAACATACATGCCTTTACCCTGGTTGAACTATTGGTTGTCATTGCGATCATCGGGATATTGATCGCACTTCTCTTACCCGCCGTTCAGGCGGCACGCGAAGCGGCCCGACGCATGCAATGCACGAACAATCTCAAGCAACTCGGGCTTGCCGTCCACACGTTTCACGATGCACGAAAGGGGCTTCCCCCGGCTTGTATCGGTAACGGCGTCGGTACCACACTCAGCGCGACCGTGACCGACACGGACCGTTGGAATCGTGCAACCATTTGGCCTTTGATTTACCCCTATGTGGAACAAACCGCTCTCTATGAGCTGTATGCTAACGCGGATTTTGATGGCAGGCAAGGTTTCAACGTCCGGTTCAGCAACCCGTGGTGGACGGATTTGGGGAGCGAAGGGTGGAAAACCCATTCTTCTGTCTCATGCCTGATTTGTCCAAGCCGCGGCCGTAAGGGGTTTGTGACCGGCAATTCGACAACGGACGAATCCAACTCCGCTGTCTCCAGCGGTCCGGCCGGCGATTATGCGGTTGCCGTGTATTTTGTGAATGAAGACGCCGGTTCAGCAACACCCTGGTGGCATCTCGGAAATAACAATACCACGCAAAACCGCGGCCAACGGGGGCCACTTCGCCAGGCGAATCTGACCAATGGTAACGGAAACTCTTGGGAATCCCAGGATCAAATGTCGCGTTGGGCTGATGGGACAAGCAACCAGATTGTCATGGGCGAAAAGCATATTATTTCGGATCGCGTCGGAGAGTGTGGCACGTCGGGCGAGACGCAGTCGGATTGTTCCATTTTGAATGTCGGGGAAATGCGAACCCCACCGTCGTTCCGTGTTGTACGACACCGGTTTGCGTATTGGGGTGCGGATTATGACGTGATGCCGGGCATTGTCACCCCGAATATCAGGAATTTTACCAGCTACAACGATGCGGCGTTCGGAAGCGTTCATACGGGTGTGTGTAACTTCATGCTTGGCGATGGTTCCATCCAGTCCTTTTCCACAACGATCCAGCCGCTTGTGTTGAGCTACTGGGGCGGCGTCAACGACGGAAATTCCGTTTCCCCCCCATGATGCAGAACTGTTGGATGATTTCGTGTGACCGGGAAACGTGATTTTTGTTTATCCGGTCACGTTTGATTGATCGGTTTCATCTACTATGTATGGAGATAACATGCAAGTGAAGTATTATATTCCCGTCCTGGTTGTGGCGGCATTGATGGCAGGTTGCGGAGGCAAACCGGGACTTCGTGGAAAAGTCGTTTTTTCAGACGATCAATCGCCTGTCACGAAGGGGATCGTCGTTTTTGAGAATGAGAGTGATAAAAGCGTTGCCCGCGGCGAACTCGATCAAAATGGTAATTACGCCGTGAGTTCCCTCAAGGCAAATGACGGCATTGCGCCGGGAAAATACAGGGTCTATCTGACAAATACGGAAAACTATAAGCCCAACCCGGGCGGCGGGCTTGAAATCCTTGAGAACACCGTTGATTTCAAATATCATAAACCTGATTCTTCAGGGTTGACGGTTGATGTGAAAAAATCCACGACCTTTGATTTTGAAGTGGACCGCTTTGATCCTTCGAAACGCTGATGTGGTCGCCCCTGACAAATCAACTTCCGTGTATTCCGCGTTCCTGTCTCTTCAACGCGGAATATGAGGAGTTATTTTGTGGCTGAAAACCGGCATGGCTTTCCATGATCATTCTTGTCGCAAGGCTTTACGCCGGAAAGTTATACCACAAAGATTGGCGATCACTCTGTGACATTCGCCAATTTTAAGCTGAGTCTCTATGCCTCTGTGCCATCGTGTGCTACAATTAATCCATGTTATTGCCGGAACAGACTCTGGAACTTGACATAAATCATTTCCAGAAGCATGGAACTTGCAGAACCAGCCCTGCGAAAAGCGAAAGAGATGCAATCTGTTGAATAACTATTGAAACCGTGTTTTGCTTATCGCTTTTAACACCGGCAATATACCGGAATCACCACAAGGAGTCCAACATGCCGATAGAAAATGAATGGCTGAACCGTGCCAGGGAAATCCGCGAACGACTTGTCCAGTTGAAGGACTCTCTTTGACTGTGCCGCCAAACAAACAGACGCCGCCGGGATTGAAGCCGAAATGACCGCCGCCGGGTTTTGGGACGATCAGGAAAAAGCCCGGCAGACTGTTGCACGTCTCAAATCCCTCAAGATGATAACCAAGCCGTTCGAGGAAATGGACGCCGGGATGGAAAATCTCGACGTGCTGTTCGAGTTCGGCCAGGAAGACGAGGGCATGGCGGCGGAAATCCCCGGCACATTGATGCAGCTCAATGCCAGGCTGGAAGCTCTTGAAACACAGGCGTTGCTCAACGGTTCCTACGACGCGAACGACGCCATCGTGACGATCAACGCGCGCGACGGCGGAACGGACGCCAATGATTGGGCGGAAATGTTGCTCCGCATGTACTCGCTTTGGGCGAAAGATCACGAATACGACATTGAGTTGATCGACCGTCAGGATAACGAGGAGGCGGGCATCAACAGTGCGTCGTTTTACGTGCGCGGCCCGATGGCCTATGGTTATTTGAAAGGCGAAACCGGTATGCACCGTCTCGTGCGCATCAGCCCGTTCAACTCGGAGGGCAAGCGGCAGACCAGCTTTGCGGCGGTCGATGTTTCGCCTGATATCGACGACTCGATTGAGATTGACGTCAACGAGTCGGACGTCCGCGAAGACACGATGCGGGCAAGCGGTGCCGGCGGCCAGCACGTCAACAAGACGTCGAGCGCGATTCGGCTGACGCATATTCCGACGAACACGGTGGTTTACTGCCAGAACGAACGGAGTCAGCACAAAAACCGGGCGACCGCGTGGAAGATGCTCCGCGCCAAATTGCTCCGTGCCGAAGAGGAAAAACGCGAAGCGGCCATGGCCGACAAATACAAGAACATGGCGAAAGTCGGTTTCGGATCGCAGATTCGCAACTATTTCCTGCACCCCGACCAACGGGTCAAGGACGCGCGCACCGGCTGGTCCGAAGGAAACTTCCACAACGTCCTCGACGGACACATCCAGGAATTCCTCGAAGCCTTCCTCCGCTGGCGCGTCAAAACGGAGGATTAGCGCAGGCAGGGAGGTCACACCGTGGCTCCAGGAATCCAAGCCGAAATCGAAGTGCAAGCGTAATGACAGGATGTGATAACCGATCATCCATTGGGAAATCCTGCCATTGTGCTTCATTCCGGTTTGGATTTCATTCCCGAAGATTTCTCTTTTCCAACATTTTTTCCTGGAAAAACCGCTCACTTGTTCGTCATGTGAGAAGTGCAGGGTAAACAACTCTCGCTCCTCACCTCTGCTCCCACGCCCTTGATATGCCGCAGTCCGAACACCATGCCGCCGTGAGTCAGCTTTTGGCCGAAAATGTCCACGGTCTGGTGCTGTACGCGCGACAATGGGACGCGGCCAATGCGGAAGACCTTGTCCAGGAAGCGTTTTTGCGATTGCTGACCGAATCGCCGTTCCCGGACTCGCCGCGTGCCTGGCTGTTTCGCGTTGTGAGAAACCTCGCGATTGACCATGCCCGGCGCGAGAAATACCGAACACGATACAAAAGCATCGGAAGCTGGTTTGAACCGAACACGAATGATGATGCAAATCACATTGACCTGACCGAGGCACTGGAGCAACTGCCGCCGGATGTTCGTGAAATCATCATCTCGAAAGTCTGGGGCAACCTCAACTTCCGGGAGATCGCTGAACTGACCGGACGTCCGATCAGCTCGGTGCATTACGATTACTGGCAGGGCATCAGGCAGTTGCGTGTTCTGTTCGGGGAGAGGGACGAGGGATGAGGGACGAGTATCCCATTCCCAAAAGTTTCTATTTCCTCACCCCCTGTTCCCTCAACCCTACTCACTCACCCCTCACCCTACACCATGACCGAAGACACGTTTTTTGAGCAAAAACTCGCTGCGCACAGGCCGAAATTGCTGCGCGAGATTGAGATTGTAAGCAAAACAGCAGCCGGGAACGAAGTGAGCGCAGCGAACGGAGTGACCGGATCGGGATGGCAACCGCCCTTCCCGGTCACTCCGTTCGGTCACCTTGTGACCTCTCTGCGTTCCC
>WRMR01000436.1 GCA_009776995.1 Planctomycetaceae bacterium
CCGCTATTAACCTTGGCATAAGAGTTGCTTTCTTCGTGGCCAACACGGTTTGAATCAGTTTCAACTTTCGTGTCTCTACCAAAAAAATCGGCCGGGCGAATCACGCCGCTGAAGGCTTCCTGCTTGAGCATCCCATGCACTTGCACCGGGAACGTCATCTGCATCGCGTCCGATTCCTCGTTTGTGAGTGCCTTCATCCGCACGGTGGCATCGCCGACGTGCGTGGCCTCAACCAGCCAATCAACGCGGGCTTCACCGTTGGCGGGAATAACCAAGACTTCGGGCTTCGGACTTCGGACTTCAGGGTTGGCATTCGAAGATTCTTCCTGAAGCCCGAAGCCTGAAGTCTGAAGCCCGCCATCAATCTCCAACGATACTTGAACCTGCTTTTCCGTCGCCAGATAATTATGCACATTCGCCGTGAGCAGGATTTTGTCCTTTTGCACGAGGAATCGCGGCGTTTGCATTCGGATGATCAAATCCTTGCGAGTGATCACGTCGGTGGTTGCGTAACCGACCTGTGTGCCGGGTGCCATCGACCAGACGTTGATCTTCCAGGTGGTCAAGTTTTCCGGCATGTCCAACTCGACCGTCGCAATCCCGTCGGAGTTCGTTTCAATCGCCCCGACCCACAACGCGGTGTCCGCAAAATTCTTTCGTACCGTTGCTTCGACAAGCGTGTCTTTTCCTGTCCACGAATCCGCATCAATTGTCTCCATAGCCAGTGATTGGAGTTCTCCAAAATTCGCCCCCGTACCCATTGGTGCGGCATCTGCTACCATTGCTTCAAATGCAACTTCGTTTCTCTGCGCTGGCATACCCGCGGCTGCTGGCATTACACCTCCAGTCCCACCGCCGCCATAGCCGCCCATGCCGCCGCCATAACCACCCCCGCGAGAGCTGCCCATGCCGCCCCGTCCGAATCCCATGCTAAAGCTATACCCGCCCTGTCCGAGCAGCGCGTTGAGCATGTAGCCGTTCATGCCGAGCGGCTGCATGCGCTGCTCGTTGTTTTTAGTGACCGGGTGCATTGTGCGCGACAGGTTCGTCTGATGCGCGGTGTGGTGGTTGCGCCGCCATTTCCAGAAAAATTCCTTAATGTCCGCAACGTTCGAGCCGCCGGAAATGTATTCGACCGACTTGTCGTAAATCGCAACCACACTCTGCCCGACCACCGGCTTGCCGTCGAGGCCGGCGACGACGAGATCGACGCTCGCCTTCTGTCCCGGCTTGTAGGTCGCGCTGTTCGGGCGCACTTCGACGTTGAGTATCCGCTTGACCGGCGGCACCACGATTTCGCGCACCTCCTCAAAGACTTTGCCATCGGAAATGGTGATCGCCTCGACGAAGAAATTCGGCATGTCCTTCACCTCGACCGGCAGCTTGACGATTACGCTTTTCCCGTTGAGTTTAACAACCTGGGGTGCGAGATACACGCCATTGACCGGTCGCGGGAACAGCATGACCGTCGAGTTCGGGCGGTTTGTGCTGATGCGCAGCTCGACCTCTTCGCCCGGCTCAAACTCCGCCTTCGACGGCACAAGTTCCAGCTCGTTGAACCGGAACGTGTTGCCCGCCGTTTCGCGCCCGAAAATGCCGAAGATGGTCGCGCCTTCGATGTGGTGATCCGCGCCGTCGTTGACAATACACGAAATGCGGTATTGCCCCGGCTGCGCTGCCGAGAACATGTGGTGCCCCTGGCCGAGTTCGTTGAGCGTGACGGTTTCTTCGTGGATGACGGTTTCGTTGAGAAAGGCTTCGGACTTCAGACTTCGGGTTTCAGAGTTGGTGTTCGAAGCTTCTTCCTGAAGCCTGAAGCCTGGAGCCTGAAGTCCATAATCAATCTTCAACAACCTCACCGTTGCCGTGCCGGGCACCGGTTTGCCGTCGATGCGTCTTGCCTGGAACGTGGCCTTGATCTGCTGACCCTGGTTGTAATACCCGCGATCAACCCAGGTATATACTTCAAACGGTTTTTTCGCGACCAGGACGGTGCCTTTACCGTCGATGGTGCGGCGCGATTGATCGACCACCTCGGCGGTGATCGTGTATTTCTGATCGTCGTCCGGAAACAACAACTTTGCCGATTCCGTGTCAATCACGACATCGACCGTGCCGTCTTCGCCGATCGGCACTTCACGTTCGGCAACGACTTCCGGCTGCTCATGCCCAAAGCCCCAGCCGGGAATCCAAATCCGTCCCGGTGCGACACAGCCCCAGCGACTCCAGCCGGGATACCACGTGTAATCGACGCTGAGCCAGCCGTAGCCGTTGCCGTAAAACCAGTCCCACGGCAGCACGGGATACCAGCGGGCGTTGTTCCGCTCACGCAGCACCTTGTACTTGACCGTCGCGTTGGTCACCGGTGCCCCGAAGTAATACTTCGCCGTGATCTTCGCCGAAATCGTCTCGCCCAACATCACCGGCTCACGCGGAGCGTCCACCGTCACCTCAAATTCCGGCTTTTTGTATTCCTCAACGCGGAAATGACCGCTGCCATATTGTTCAGCAAAGAGGCGGTTGTGTACCGAAGAAGGACGTCCTATCACGACATTCCAAACACCTAGTTCCGCATCTTTCGGCAGTTCGATATTCTCAACCACGCCGCCGTAAGCGTCGAGTTCGACCGTCTTTTTAATCACCTCATCCCCGCGTGGCGAATGAACAATCATCAACAACTCACGTTCAGCGAACGGCGAACGAAACGGTTGATTGTATTTCGCCTGGCCGACCCAAAATTTGTAATGCGCCGTGTCGCCCGGTCGATAGACGGGTCGATCTGACATAAAAAACGCCTTTGCTGCGTTGTAAGGCGAGTCATCACGACTGTTGCGTTGGAACCAGATTTCACCGATTCCGCAATGGGCAAACCGCCCGTCGCGCGTTGTTGCGGTGAGCATGCACTGGTAGTATTGCTGATCGGAGGCTTGATACGTTGTTTGACCCTCATTGCTTGTTGTCAGTGATTTTTCAGTAATGATCACGTTGCGCTGCTGATTGCCCCGACTTTCGACGCGATATCCGAACACGTCAACATTCGCGCCCGCCACAGGCGTTCCGGTTGTTGCGTCGGCGACGTAAATCCAGGTTTTATTGTCAAGATTCTTCATCACAATCGCCGTGTCGTTGAGCCACACAATAATATTGTCGGTCGAACTGACGCGGCCCGTTACGGGGTCGAGCGTTTCCGCCTTGACGAGATACGCACCCGCTTTGGTCATCGGCGTTGTGATCGTGACGCGCTTGTCGGCGTGTTCCGGGGCGGGCGCGAGTTCCACATCCCAATCGGCCACCCTCGCTCCGAGGTATTTTTGCATCTCGCCGTTGACCAGTTGCCAACCGATCTGCTGCACGTTGGTCGTCATGTTCCGGCTGTCCACCTCACGCGGGTTCGATTTCAAATACGCCTTGACGTCGGCCAGCAATTGCGGCACATTGATCTCGTGGGCCAACAACAGCACCTTGTTCGCGTTGCGGAAGCTGAACGACAGATTCGCTCCAATACCAGCAACCTTCGATTCCACCGGGTCAAACGCGCCCCACGCGCCTACGATCTTGTTCAGTTGAAACGTCCAATTTTCCAGTTGTTCCTTCGGCGCGTTGCGGTTGAGCGGGTCTTTGAGCAGTTGCTCGTAATAGTTGGCCGCCTTGACGTATTGCATCCGTTCCTCGGCAATGACCGCAAGACTCTCCACCGCCCGGTTCTTTTCACTCAGTTCGCCGATTTCGACAACGTGTTTCAGCATCGCAATCGGGTTTTGCTCGTCCGGCAGCGCAAACCGCCGGATGCCGGTTGCCAGTTTCGTCGCGGTTTCGTTGTCGGCCAGCGTTTTGACCGAATACGCCTCGCGCTCGTTGATGCGCGAGTTGTAACGTGATTCGCCGGCAAGCCGCCCGACGCCGAATTGCGAATTGCAAAAATCCGCCCGCTCGAACAATTCCGCCGCCGCAAGCTTTGGGTTGTTTTCAACCATCATGGCCAGGCACCACCGCCACCGCTCGCCGTCACTCGCCGCCGACTCGAACGACTCCGGCATTCGGTAATACACCGGCTCACCCGCCTCATCGACCGGGGCGAAACTTTCATTGCTGCCGCCATAACGACCGTAAGACCGATCCTGCTTTTCATAATCCGGCAACGTACCTGACAAATCGGTCAACGCCTGCATTTTCCACGCTTCGACACGATTGCGGAACATCCGCGCGAACGTTGCAAA
>WRMR01000437.1 GCA_009776995.1 Planctomycetaceae bacterium
TTTCATTAGCGGTTGCGTAAAGCTGACGGACTTCGGGATATTTCTCAGCCAAAACTCGCCCCATTCCGACGGTTTGGGCACCCTGGCCGGGAAATAAAATGGCAATTTTTCCCATAAGTGACTTCCCTGGAGAAGGAGATGGTATGGACAGCAAAAAAACTTTGCGGTTGGCGCGCACAATAACGAGCCCGATTCAAACCGCGCTCTTTTGCCACAAGTCGAACGGCAAAGTGTCATTTCTCTTTCACTTCGATAATCGGTCGGCCCATATAATAACCACAATTCGGGCAAACCTTATGCGTCGGAACAGCATAACTGCATTCCGGGCAATTGGATATCTGCTTTTTCTCTTTGTGATCGTGGGAACGCCGGGTGCCGGATCGGGCGTTACTATGTTTTCTCTTGGGAACAGCCATTTTTCCTAACTCTTAATTCTAAAACGACTTAATCAAACTGCCACAAATAAGTCGGCTACGCACTTGAAGTATAATCCTATCAGCAATTCCCTTTTCGTCAACGGGGAGGAAACAAAAAACAAAAAATGTACATTAATGTGAAAAGATCGAGTGAATAGAAAGGAAAAATATTCCTTGTTTCGTCAAGCCGTAATACCAACTTAAATTATGCAACTAACTTAATTTTCGCAAACATCCCAATTGTTGCATTAGTTTTTTTTGTAGCTTTCGTTATGTTTTTTCAACTCTGTTCCGATAAATCCTATTGCAGCAATTGTTAATACATCGTATGACAAAGTGATTTCCATTACCTGTATTAACCCATCGGAACCATTATGAAACTCGTACATTTTTTTCCCATTCAGATTTTGTTGCTCCTTGCGGTCACCTGTCCCGCACTCGCATACGATTCATTGCTTTGCGATCCTTGCGCCCCGTCACGCTCTGTGTTTGATTCGTGTTACAAACCGAAGTGTTTTTGGGATGATTTCAAGTTGTACGGCTGGTTGCAAACCGGCTTGTTGACCAACAATCACGGCATGACAAACAAATATGATCCGACCGCACCGAACGGCCCATGCAGTCAACTGGACGCCCTTTCAGGGAACTCCTATCTCTTGATGAGTGGTCAGCAAACGGACTTGCAGGTCAATCAACTCTGGCTCGGAGTCGCGAAACCGATTGACGTTTCGCGTTCGTTCGACTGGGGGATACAATACGACATGTTTTTCGGCACTGATGCAAAATACGGCCAGTCGTTCGGGGATCAGTCCTTTGATTATGGCTGGGGGACCGGCGATTATTACTTGTCCATTCCACAACTCTATGGGGAGGTTGGCGGGAATGGGTTCAAAATGCGTGCCGGAAAATTTGCACCGTCGATGGTGACGGAGGCTCTCCCCGCCCCTGCAACATTCTTCTATTCACATGCCTACATCTGTTTCAACACTCCGCTGACAGTGACCGGTGCTGTCGGCGAATACACGTTGGGAAAGAAGATTACGCTGAGTGCCGGTTGGACGGCCGGCTCCCTGAGTTCGTTCCGAAACCGGTTCGGTGACGACGGATTCATCGGGTCGGTTGCCTGGCGGCCAACGACAATGGCGTCGATCTCTTACAATATTTTCCGTGCTTCGATGAACGGACTTAATAAGCGAGCCGATGCCGCCACGCGGTTCGACCGGAATTACGATTCCTCCCATCAGACCGTCCAAACGCTCGTCCTGTCCCGGCAGATTGGCCAACGATGGACTTATATCATCGAAGGACTCCTCGCCAACAACAGTTTCGATTTCGCTCCGGGCGATTATACGTCGAAAGCGTATGGGATCAACCAGCACCTGATCTACACGATCAACGACCGCTGGAAGGGCGGCCTGCGGGCGGAGTGGCACCATGCCGACGGGACAATTTTTGACATCCCGCCTCTAACCGGCGGTGAGAGCGGCGATATTTATGAAATCACACTCGGCCTGAACTGGAACCCGATACCGAACTTTAATGTCAGACCTGAGTTGCGTTACGACTGGACGCACTACGCCAACGGATTCAAACCGTTCAACAACGGCCGGGCGTCCGATCAGCTCTCAGGCGGATGTGCCATGATGGTGAATTTCTGAAATGTCTGAAATCATTTTGAAAAAAAGAAGAGGCGTGCCATTTTGTTATACTGCCGAACGCCATTGGAGTGGTATTAATTTTGTGACCTTTGTGAAAAGCTTTGTGGCCTTTGTGTTAAATATTTCAACACAAAGGGATGGACAAAGTTCGCAGACATCAATGCAAAGTCCATGGCGTTGTGCAGTATAAGTTGTTCGATCAATCAGAGCCGCGACGGTCACGGAGCGGTCATTCCGCTCGATCACTCTCGCGGCTCTGATGGGAAATGTTCACGTGATGATTGCGCGGCTCCTTAGTAACGTACCTTTGGCATTTTCATAGCCAAGTGATTCTTGAACAAGCCTTAATTCGCGGTGAAATCCGGTTCGATGACACGTTTGGTTTTCCATTTGCCCTGCCAAAACCGCACGCAGAAGCATAAGGCGAACACGCAAATCCAGATTGTCACGATCAACCAGCAGGTAAACAGGCCGAATCCCCACGCCAGGGCAATGGCACAGGCGGCCGGCAGCATCGGAGACATGACCAGCGTGACAAGGAGCAGGAACATCGTATCACCAGCCCCTTTGATCGCCGACATGAAAATGATGTTGATTCCGTCAAAAAGCAGGTAAATCGCGATGAAACGCAGGATCATCACCGCCATGTCGCGAAGCGGGGCAAATTCGACCGGGTCGCCGAATTTCAAAAACGCGTACAGGAGCTGATCCGGGAAGAACAGGTAGAGCAACACGAAAATGACGTTCGTGATCGTGCCGAGCGTCAGTGCGGTCAAGGTGGCACGCTGGGCAAGTTCCGGTTTGTTTTCGCCGAGATAGCGTCCCACGATGCTCATGACGGCGATCCCCATTCCGATCAGCGGCAAAAACGACAGGGCATTGAGACTGAACGCGATTGACGTGGCGGCCATCGCCTGGGCACTGATTTTTCCCATCAGCAGAATAAATGCGCCGAACCCCGCGTTTTCCAGGAAAAACTCAAGACCGCTCGGCAATCCGAAACGCATCAGTCTGCGCATGAGCGGAAAATCCATCCGGCAACCGGCCAGGAAACCGAAGGGATCGTTCTTCCCGGACGTGATGAAAATGAGTGTGAAAAAAGCGAAAAAACGCAGCCACGTGCAAATCGTCGTTGCAAGTGCCGCACCGCCCGTCCCCATTTCAGGCATCCCCCACTTGCCGAAAATCAGCAGGTAATTGAGCAGAATGTTCAACGACACGCTGGCGACGTTGACGACCATGACGGTCTGTGTTTTCCCGCGACCGATGAAAAACGCGGCCACGGCCTCGCCGCTGACCTGGGCTCCGACGGCATACAGCGAGTAGTGCAGGTAGCGTTCTTCGAGAACGATCAGTGCCGGGTCGTGGCCCATTCCATGAAGTATCGCCATGAACAGCGGTTTGGCCAAAAGGTAAAGCGGCGCGACGGCCATGCCGAAAAAGATGCCCTGCCATACGATTGGGCCGATGCGGTGGTGCTTCCCGGCTCCGTAATATTGGGCCACAAAGGTTGTGACCAGCATGACGATTCCGAACGGCAACGCGGTGACGACGAACGTCAGCGAGCCGGCTGCGGCCGCCGCTGCGGTGGCGGAACCGACCGACGCGCCGGACGCTTCCGCCGTGTCGGCAAAGAGTGCGGCGGCGTTCTCACTGTACCAGGTGAGCATGACACGGTCGGCGAACGTCATGATGGCCCAGGCTCCCGACGAAATGATCATCGGAATTGCAATTTTGAGGACCTCGCGGCATCCCGCCGGACGCGACCACCAGTTGTGGAAAAACATTGCCCCCCCACCGGAATCTGTGGGTAAAAAAATCGTGAACACCTACGGTTTTTTTTCACATTCCCCAAGGACCATCAGCACGTAACCTGTCACGAGACCGGGATCATTTTCCATCCAGGTTGGTTCGACATTGGCCCACGAACCGTCGGCGCGCTGACGCAAGGCCAGCATCTCAATCAGTTCGGCACACCAATCGTGTTCGGTGCCGTCGTCCGCAGTGAAGGTTTTCCAGCCGGTCAGAGCGAGCGTTTTGGCCATGAGCTGGTAATAGTAGAACAGCCCGCGCTGGCCGAGACCGGCGTTCGATTCCATGTCGTAGTTCTT
>WRMR01000438.1 GCA_009776995.1 Planctomycetaceae bacterium
GCCATCGAAAATTGCTGTAATCGCTGATTTTACAATTGTAAGTCGTTAAAATATAAATAGTTATGCGCAGTTAATACAGTAGAATTATGTATTCATTAAATGGAAAAGTTATGAACAACGGAAAGTCGGAGTTCATCTGGGAGGTGTTTTCCAGTGTTGCTAAGGGAATATGATGTAACACCCTTGGGAACTGGGAAATCCACCCGGAATCACGTGGAACACTTCCAGCTGATCCTTTATTTCCGCATTGAGCACTTACAGTTTGGGTAAATCACAAAAATCCATGTCATCAGTAACCCCAATTGGCCATGAACTGTCACATTTCCATCATCATCCCCATCTACAACGTCGAAAAGTATTTGCGGCAATGCCTTGATTCCTGTCTCACGCAGACGATGAAAGAAATCGAGGTCATTTGTGTTGATAACGGTTCGACGGACGGTTCTCCCGGCATTCTCAAAGACTATGCCGCCCGGGATGATCGGGTCATTGTCTTTCATCACCCGGAAGGACGTCAAGGTAACGCCAGGAATGCGGGACTGATGCATGTCCGAGGAAAGTACACCCTTTTTGTTGATTCCGACGATTGGATTCACAAAGAAACCTGTCAGCGCACGTTTGAGCTTGCGGAACAACACCACGCCGATCTCTGTGTTTATCGTCTTGTCCGTCCCTGGAAAAAATGCAAAATTGTGAGAGATAAACCCGCCAGATGCAAAAATATCTCTCGATTCTTTTCCGATCTGACTGTTGCCGGGAAGTGTTCTGAAAAATTGTTTATTCAGGATGTTGCCGCCTGTTCCAAGCTGATTCGGACGGATTTGTTACGAAAGCATGACATCACCTTTCCTCAGGGAGTGGTTTATGAAGACATGCCGTTTCATTGGAATATCATCCGTATTGCCAGGCATATTCTTTACATCACGGACGAGCTTTATTATCACCGGCAAAGGTCCGGTTCCACCATGGGGTCACGCGGCAAACATCACTTCAACATCATCGCCATTTACGATCTGATCAGGCAGGATCTGGAAGCATCAGGATGTTATGATGACTGCCGCCAACTGTTTCTCAATGACAAACTGGCTGCTTTTCGCCGTCATTATCGTGAAATCAGCCCGCAATTGCGGCCGGAGATGCGGGAGCGCATTCTCGAATCGCTCACGGTAAGTGATTGGGAATACATCTGGAATGATTCTGCCATGAAGGAGAGACATCGAAGGTTTTACATGGAATTGAAAAACGGTTCTTTCTCACTACACAACCTATGTTGGATCGCATTTGCCGACTTCTGGCAGTTGTGTGAAAGCCATGTCCTTTGGCCCGCGAAAAGTCTTTGGGAATTTGATCGGTCCGCACAAAAAACTTCGTGACGAATTTGTACCCGTGAAAATTGGAAAAACGAAAAGTGATTTATGCTTGACTGTTACATTATCAACCTGGACCGTGCCAAAGATCGTTGGGAGGAAGTTTCGGAGAAATTCTCTTCGATTAGGGTGAACGTCATCCGTGTTCCGGCGATTGACGGAAAAGAACTCACCAGACCGTATCCCGATTTTGCACCGTGGCGGTATTTTTTCTACTATGGCAGGATCGCAACCCCCAATGTGATTGCGTGCTATCTCAGTCACATCAAGTCGCTCCAAATTTTTCTTGAGACTGATGCAACACACGCCTTGATATGCGAGGATGATGTTGCTCCTCAACCGGAGCTTGACGCGGTGATCGAGGATGCCATGCGGTATTCCAGCCACTGGGACATGTTACGGCTCAACGGTATCAAATCGACGCGGGGAATCAATTTTGCAAAGCTCTCGCACGGTTACCAATTATGTTGCGACTTGAAAACCGCTTCCGGCAGCGGAGCGAAAATTGTCAATCGATACGCTGCGGAAACAATCATCAAAAAAATGTTGCCGATCAAATTTCAGAACGACGTTGCTTTGTTCTACGACTGGCCGATCGGCATCCGTGAAGTCACAGTTCAGCCGTTTCCGATCCTGTTAAACGAAACATTTTGCAAAAACTCGACGATCGGAAAGGAGCCCCGATATCCGCTTTTGCATCCGGCGACATTGCGGCATTTCATTTCGCTTCCCTATCGCATCTGTTCGCGAACAACTCGCAAAATCTCGCGAATCCGCCAGGCACTGCAATACCACTTTTGGCCGCCGCAACCCACTCCAACGGAAAAGTAGGGCGATTGTGACGTGACCACCAGAAAAAGCAGGGCGGTCACGCCGTGACCGCCGAATCCAAATCGGAGGAATGCCTCAAATCACTTCGCGTTCAGCTTAAGCAGAATACCATGACCGGGGAGCACCCATTCGCCGGTCTCATTGGTAATCAACGGCGAAAGCGACCCGTCCATCGGTGAAAACTTCTCAATGCCTGCATAGTCTTTCACCGTTTTCAGATGGAATCTTGCCGAGTGTTCAAGGCTCAAATTGACCAGCATGACGTAATCGTTCCCGTCACGATCAACGAACTCCCCGACCATGAACGCAGGCGTCTTTTCAATGGCACCACGCGGCGAAGCGGTGGATTCAACCTGACTGACCAGCTTCCCGGGCAGTTCCGGCAAGGTGGGCGTGGGGGTCGGTGTGGTGAAATAAACGCCGGTCGAGGTCAGTTGGTTCATGATCGGCCCCAGCGTGTTGATATGCGTGTTGATCGCCTGTTGATATTGCCATGAGACCGTGCGGCGTCCCTGACTGTCGATGGGTGAGTACGAAAAGCCAATCGACTCACGGGCGTAATAAATGAACCAGCCGATGCCACGTCCTCCGGCGGCAAGAGTCGTGTAAGCCTGGAACGCGAATCGCGCCGGTGACGGCGGGGGTGTCAGTCCCTGGATGCGGTTGCAACTGACGATGTTCCAGAACGGCAGGTTGTACTTGAGGGCAATGCCGCGAATTTCGAGCAGGTCGTCGTAATAAACTGCGGCTCTGCCGGGGTCTTGCATGTCGTCGGAGTACTCGACCATGTAGTTGTCGTAGCTGATGAACTGCGGCTTGACTTCCTGCACATAGCGTTCCAGGTATTCGGTAAACGAACGCGTTTGCAGTTGCGAGTTCGGATTCTCAACCGTATCGGTCGTTGCGTAACGCGGGAACAGGTTGATGTATGCGATCCTTCCGGGGTCATGTTTTTTGACCGCTGCAACCGCCTTGGCCAATGCCGGGAACGATTTTGCACCCGGTTCGTCCACCAGGTAGTAACCGATGACACACTCGTGGTCTTTTGATTTTTCGACGACCGTGCGAATGCGTTCGTCGATTTCCTCGTCGCTCAGGGCGTTCCAGTTGACACCGTTGATCGCAACAAAGGTTTTCAGCCCCAGTGTGTCACAACGGTGGAGGTTTTCCGGCAAAACGAACCCCGCCAGGGTGTAACCGCACTCCGCAACGCCGGGCAAACTCGTTTCGAGCGTCTCATGCGGCGGATGTTCGGCCGGGAACCAGTCCCAGGGATAGTTCGGATAAAAGTCGTCCGGGAGAATATAAGGCTCAAGTCCGAGTGATTCGGCGGTTGCGTTCGGATCATACGTCAGCGGTTCCTGCGCGAAAAGCGAAACACCGGTAACCACCGACAGAAGCAATAACAAAAGCGATGCCTTGCAGAACAAACGAAACATGGGTTGTCTCCTGAAATGAGTTGGCGGCTGAATGGGCAAAAACGACAACAGAGTATAAACGGAAACACGAAAGATTTCCAGAGGGGATGAATCCGTCAGCGTTTGGGAGCGTCAAAACGATCCACTTCAAAATCAAAGGTCATGGATTTTTTCACCTCGACCAAAAGTCCCGATGTTTTCCTCTGGACGTCATCCAAGTCCCTCCACCATGGGTCATTGAAGTAAACGTTGAAGCCTGTTCTGCCGCCATAATCCGCGTTCGCATACAGTTCATACAGGGCGGTTTGCTCCAGATAAGGATAAATCAACGGCCAAATGGTCGCGCGATTGATCCGTTCAATGTGGTAGTTGCTGCCGGTAGCACCAATACAAGCGGGCGGCAGTCCCAGTCGGGAATCGTGAAACGTGTGAACGGCCAGACCGAGTTGCTTGAGATTGTTCGTACACTGCATCCTGCGGGCCGCTTCGCGTGCCGCCTGAACGGCGGGTAAGAGAAGTGCGATCAATATCCCGATGATCGCGATCACGACAAGAAGCTCAACG
>WRMR01000439.1 GCA_009776995.1 Planctomycetaceae bacterium
GAGTGCGAGTTGAGTGTGTTGACGCGACAATGTTTGTGCGGACGTATCGGCAGTAGGGATGAAGTTCGCAAGCAAGCCGCCGCTTGGACGGCCTGGCGAAACGATCACGCCAAAAACGTCCACTGGCAATTCACCACCGACGACGCACGAATCAAATTGGACTCCGTGTACCCGAAATTTCACTTCGATAACGAATGATTATATTTTTAGTCAACTTACAGTTTTAGCCTGGACAAGGCACTAGCCATCATGCACATTTCACTGGACTGGATATCGGATTTCGTTGACCTTTCGGGGATTGAACCGAAGGATATTGCCAACCGCCTGACGCTTGCGACCGCCGAAGTCGAAGGGTTTGAGGTGTTGCACCGTTTCGTTGACGGTGTGGTGGTCGGCGAGGTCACTGCGGCGGAAAAGATCACCGATGCAAACGGCAAGTCGCTCATGTTTTGCACGGTTGATTGCGGGTCGAAGCAATACACGACCGTTTGCGGGGCGCCGAACGCGCGAGTCGGTCTGAAGGTACCGTTTGCTCCCACAGGAACGCGATTGGCAAACAACGTCGTCATCAGGGAATCGCGACTGGCTGGCAAGCCGACGCAGGGGATTTTGTGCAGTGCCGCCGAGTTGGGGATGAGTCAATGGCACGAAATTGTGTTCGAATGTCCCGCGAATGTCAAAAACGGGACGCTGTTCGCCGATCTCGTGCCCGCGACGGACGTGTTGATCGAAATTGACAACAAGAGTCTGACACACCGTCCCGACCTTTGGGGGCATTATGGTTTCGCCCGCGAATTTGCGGCCATTTTCAAGCGGCCGCTCAAGCCGTTGCCGCAACATGACCTTGCCCAATACGACAGGTTGCCCGCCTATCCGGTGGCCATCGATGATCTGGAAAACTGCCCGTGCTATTCGGCAATCGAGTTCCAAGTGCAGGGCACGGCTGGTGGCACTGTGCCGTCACCGGTGGTCATGCAGCGGCGGTTGCACGCGCTCGGCCAGCGGACATACAACCTGCTCGTTGACCTGACAAATTACGTCAACAACGAAATCGGCCAGCCGACGCACGCCTTCGACGGCGATCTGATTGCGGGCATCCGCGTTGCAACGATGGGCAAAAACGCGAAATTCAAAACGCTCGATGGTCAGCAACGCGACCTGTTGCCGGAAGATTTGCTCATTTGGAATGCAGGAGCAAGTATGATAACCACACCAAATTCAAACAATCCCGCTCATCTTGAAAATCCAGAGAATCGTGGTTCCGACAGCAGGAACGATGTGCCGGTCGCACTGGCGGGCATTATGGGCGGTCTTGACACCGAAGTGACCGACAAGACGACAAAAGTGTTGTTGGAAAGTGCAAATTTCAAGGCAGGCCGGATTCGCCGCACGGCCGGACGGCTCGACCTGCGTACCGATGCGTCGCAGCGTTACGAAAAAAGTCAGCCGCCGTCGAACGTTAAAGTCGCAACGGCGCGAATTCTCAACCTGCTCGAAACGGCGGGCGTTGTGTTTGAGGTGACGAGCCGTTTCAGCGTGGCAGGCGATTTACACGATACATGGCGCACGGTGACGCTCGAATCGGGACGGCTCGACACGCTGGCGGGCATCACGCTGCCACGCGAAACGGTTACCGGCATTCTCGAATCGCTCGGTTTCAGACCGCATTTCGCGCAGGACGGCACACTCACGGTCGATGTGCCGCCGTATCGCAGTGCCAAAGACATTTCGATCGGCCCCGACATCATTGAGGAAGTGCTTCGTGTGTATGGCTACGATCACATCGCGCCGAACATGCCCGCCATGTCGCTCAAGCCGTTGCATGTCGAGCGGCATCTTGAACTCGAAACACGGGCAAAAAAACTGCTCGCCGGGGCGCACGGCTTTCTCGAAGTGCATAATTACGGTTGGATGAACGACCAGTGGCTCGAAAAAATCGGATTCGACCCCGGCGAAACGCTCGTTTTGCGCAATCCCGCCGATCAGTCGAACAGCCGGATGCGCACGACACAACTGCCGACGCTCCTGTCACTGGTGCCGAAAAACCGCACTCACCGGGACAATTTCCGCCTTTTCGAACAGGGGAACGTTTATATGGCGGACAGTCGGTCTCCGGGCAACTGTATCGAAAAAACCTTCCTTTCCGGCGTCAGTTACCAGCAGGCGAACACGCCGACGCTCGAAGAGCATTACCGCCAAGTCAAAGGCGCGATTGAAGACCTCGGCGATTTGCTCGGCGGTGAGCCGTTCCGTTTTGTGGTTACCGAGGAACCGCCGCTCGGAGAACGACGGCCACCTTCCTGGCAAACGCCGGGGCATTGGGTCGAAATATGGCAGGAAAAAACGTGTGTCGGAGCGATGGGCGTCATTGCCCGGTCGTTGCGCGACATCATTGTACCCGAAGGCGGGCAGATCGTTTGGTTTGAAATCGACTTCGGCAAGTTGCAGGGCAAGCTGTTCCCCGAACCCAAATACGCGGAGCTGCCGCGTTTTCCCGGATCGTGGCAGGATTTTTCGATGGTTTGGCCGATTGACGCTGGGTTTGCCGAACTCGAAAAGACGCTCGATCTGTTCCGGCATCCGCTGTTGCAACGCCGGGAATTTCTCGTCGCGTACAAGGGCAAGGGACTCGAACCCGGCATGGCCAGCTACTCGTTCCGCTTTCTCATCGGTGCCGGTGACCACACGCTCAGCGGCGAGGAAATCGAAGCCTTCCACAAGGCGATGCTTGAGCATTTGAAACAACATGGGATTGCACTCCGGTGATTTGTCTGGCCCAACCTGCATTAGAAAGATGGTATCTGTTCACGGGTTATGTTTTTTACCACGAAGAATCACGAAGGCAGGGTGGTCACGCCATGACCACCGAATCAGTATTTGATTGTCAATGCGACAGGTTATATTTTTTAAAAAAACGATTCGATGAAATGAAGATTTTTGACAATTCCTGTGGCGGTCACGATCAGACCGTCCTGCCTTGAAATCCCTTCGTGGTTCTTCGTGATCTTCGTGGTGAGAAATGACCGTGAACGGTTACAATGTTTCATGACATAACATATTGACTTTCCGACGTTTACCTGCTAAAATATAGGGTATTCCGAGTAGCTGAAAATGGCTGTAAGGCTTTCGCCGGAGAGTTTTCTTCAAGTCTATAATCAGAAATGAAATTGCTACTCCGACGCAATGACGGGATTTCGGGGAAGAACGCCAGTCATTTCCGGAGAAAACCTTTTCAATCATGAAATGATTTTTGATGATGAAAATCATCACAACAATCGACGCCATTCCGAAACACCTGCGCGGCGGGGCGTTGGCTATCGGCAAGTTCGATGGCATGCACCGCGGACATACGTTGATCGTTGCGCGTCTGCGCAACCATGCGCAAAAGCGTGGACTTCCGACCATCGTGATGACCTTCGACCCATTGCCCGCACAGATTTTGCGCCCCGAACCGGGCATCCGTCCGCTTTCGACGCTGGAACAGAAAACCGAACTGCTCGCCGAACTGGAAATCGATGCGATGATTGTTTGTCCAACCGATCGCGCGTTTTTGGTACGCACGGCGGAAGATTTTTTTGCCAATGTCATTCGCAAGACCCTCGAAACCCGGGTCATTGTCGAGGGACGCAACTTCAATTTCGGTCACCATCGCGCCGGGACACCGGAAAAACTGCAAGCCTGGTGCCGCGAAACGGGCATGACCTTCGAGGCGGTGGAGACGATCATGCACAACGGCGAGCCGGTTTCCAGCAGTCGTATCCGCACTTTACTCGGCGAAGGCAACCTCGTGTCGGCCAACGAACTGCTTTCGCGTCCCTACCGCCTGACGGGAACGGTTGTCATCGGCGAACAGCGCGGCCGTACCCTCGGTTTCCCGACGGCCAACCTCGCGGAAATCGAAACCATCGTACCGAAACCGGGATTGTATGCCGCGACGCTTCGGCACAATGACCGCCCTTATGCCGCCGCAGTTCACATCGGCGACAACCCGACCTTCGGCCAAACACCGTTCAAAATCGAGGTTTTTCTCATTGATTTCAACGGCAATCTGTACGGTCAAACGCTGCGTGTCGATTTCTTGCAACGGTTGCGCAACATCATCCAATTCGCCACAGTGGACGAACTCGTTGCCCAAATGCACCGTGACATTGCCGGGATTCGTACGCTTTGGACTCA
>WRMR01000440.1 GCA_009776995.1 Planctomycetaceae bacterium
CTGACATCGCGTCAGTTCGAGCTTGACGATTTCGTCGACCAACTCCGGCGCGAGCGGCTTGCGAAGATGTTGCTGGTGACCTTGTTGTCCGCCGCGTTTCCTTTTGACCTTGCGTTTCGTTTTCGGATCGACCGGCGGCTTGTTTTCCGGCGGTTTGACGATGTCCGACGACGGCGGCTTCGACGAGTTGGACGAATTTTTCCTGGCGGCGGCAACGGTGTGCAATCAGCAAGAGGCCGACGAGAAAATTCCGGTACTTTTGAGTATTCGCGCTGCGAAACGTTTTGTGAGTATTGAGCCGATTCTTGGGTCGGTACAAATTATGGACTATTTGCAGCCAACGGGAGAAAATGCCGCCAACGACCATGATGACATGGTTTCGAGCCGTGGACTCGATTGGGTCATCGCCGGGGCGGAAACAGGCCAAAATGCGAGACTAGCGGAATTGGATTGGTTTGCGTCACTTCGTGACCAATGCGTTGCGGCAAAAGTGCCGTTTTTCCTGAAACAGGTCAACGCCCGTGGCGAGGATTTGCTCGACAGTGAAAAAATCAAGGATTTCCCGAAAAACAAGACTGTGACCTCTGATTGCTCGCCACACAAGACATGACAAGGTATCGGAATGACTACCGAACGTCCTACACAGGGCTTTGATTGAAAAGTGCGAAAATCAACTCATGGGTGAGGTGTGAGCTTCCATTGGAGTCCCGTTCCTTGCCACTAATTCCCCACCCCTGTTTGTTCTTTTCCCGGATTCGCGTCGCTTTTCCTCGCATTCGGCGACCCAGGCGTCATGTTCGGCAAGACCGCGTTGAAAACGGTCGTCGTGGGAATGTTTTGCTTTCGTTCTATGATTGATCTCTTGCATCATATCACCCCGCTATCGTCATCGGCGGTCAGGTGACATGTCTTGATATTTTTTGACTTTTTTTGGAAAAACCTGCGGATTTGGATGCGACAAAGCCAAAAAACCCATCTATCATACCGCAATTATGGTAAAGATCGCATCCAAAACAAACGCAAAAATCATTGCGGCACAACTGTTGCTCTTGGACTACCCGGCGATGCCCGAAAGGGAGATTGCAAAAAAAACGGGGTTGACCAGGGCACAAGTTGTGAGAATCAAAAACGGGGCACTTGACCGGATTCGTGCGGTCGAAAAGTGTCCGCGATGTTTTGCAGTCGTCGCAATGCCGTGTCTCGCGTGTGGCATGAGGGATAGAAAATTACTGGCTGCTGACCACTAGACATGGGATGGAGAAGATGCAAGACCAAATCGTTGAACAAATCAGACCGGAAATGATACAGTCGTTTCACGGAATGCCGCTTGGACTGCGGGACTGATTCCAACTCCAGAATGATTTTCCGAAGCTCTTCATCAGCTTCGGGCGATCCCCATTTTCCGAGATAAATGTACCGCCCGTTGATGTAAACACGGGCGAGGCCGGATGCCTTGTGAAGTGTGGGTTTTGGAAGTGTTCTTTTCGGGCGTGCCATGCGTTTCTCCGGGATTAATGGTATTTACCAAGTAATCAAGAATAAAAACACAAAAAACACCGTTGAAAATTTGTTGTAAGTTACTGTTGCTTAAGGTTTTATCAATGGGCGCACTTGGAGTCGAACCAAGGACCTCGTCGTTATCAGCGACGCGCTCTAACCAACTGAGCTATGCGCCCCAACAGGAGTGGGTATGTTAAATTTTGTGTACAAAATTGATTCGCACTGCCACAAAAAGACACGCTACGATTTTTTATAATACCCCTTGAACGAGAATTGGCAAGCGGGGGAGACAGAGATTTGAGATTTCTGCCATCGGATTTCGCATCAAAACGAAAAATGAAATACGAACGATAACAGCTTTCATCGATATTACAGAAAGCGTTACTATGTTCACGGCAGAACATTTTTTGTGTGCAGAAACCCAGCGGTCACAAAGTGAAATGCACGGAACAAACACGACGACTTCGTCCGTTCATTTCACTTCGCTGTGTTTTCCAGCCAGATACCGGGGAGTTATCCCTTGACCGGGACCTCGTCGAGATTATCCCATTCGATTCCGACACGGCGCAAAGCGTAGCCGATTTCTTTGGTGTAATCGCCGTAACAGGTCATAAAATGAAATCCCGGCATCCGCCTGGCAAAGAGCAAATCGGGGCACTCGTACTTTATGTCGAACTGCGAACGGCAAATCGGACGGAAAGGCACATCGCAGATGACCCCCTTGACGCCGACCCATCGTTTCGACATGTAATCGGGAACGATGTTGGTTGTCAGCATTCCCAGTGGAAATTCGACCTTCGGCGCGGCACCGTAGTCCGATTCGAAGTGTGTGAGAATTCGTACCGGGTCGTAAGTCTTTCCATTCATTTTCCGCGGTGCGGTGCAATGTGCCAGCGTGATGATACTGTTGTGCGGATAACACGGGTCGTTCAGGAAGACCGGCTTTCCGGTAATGTTCCCCAAGAGGACGCCGCTCGGAATGACGACGAAATCGGACTCGCAAAACGCCAGGTAGCCGTCGTCGTTCAGGGTGGAAAGCGTCATGCAAGCACTCGTATTCGCCCTGGTCATGACCGGCCCCATACAACCCTGGATCGTAATCAGGTTCGTACCGACACGCTTCATCAGCAGGCGGAACACGTCGTCGAGAATAAAATTGTTCTCGAAACACTCCATCGTGGCTTCCAATTTCGTCCCCGGGATTTTGAGGTATTCCTGGGCACGTTTCTTCGACCTTTCGATCGTTTTGGAATCCGCCGCCGCTTCGATGATGAGTTTTTCCAATTCATCGTAACTGACATCGTGATATTCGAAATTCCAGACTTTTCGGACGAGTTCAGGTACGGGAATTTCCGATTTACCATTCGCAAAAGCTCCGGCACCGCCGATGGTGACGATTTTCGAACTCATTGTATTTTTCAAGCCGCACAAAGCGCGAAAACGCCAATCAAGCTCCTCCAATTCGTCCGTCACAACGTCTTCTTCCTTGACGTTCGGCACGGACTGGTCGTCGGTATGTTGACGGAGAAATCGTGCGCTGACGCCTTCATATTGGTAATAGACGAACCCGCTTCGCCAACGTTGGAAAATGATGACGTCCTTGCCGAAATTTTGTATGCCGTTGATCGGGTAACCGGCACCGTAAAGCACGATCAAGTCACACCCCTGGATATCCGGGTGGTCGGGCGAAAGCTGATTGACATTCGTGACTTTCTCGACGCCAAGAATCTCGACCGGGTAATCCGCTTTCTCTTTGATGCCTGCCAGTTCGGAACGGATTTGTCTGACCTCTTGCTCCGCCGCCTCGGGAGAATCGACGCCCCCCCAGTTGCGCCAGGATGATTTTTCCTGACGTTGCGGCAAATCATGGAGCAGGACCGGCTTGACAATCAGCGGCTTTCTCGGCGTCGGCCAGTCAATCGGTCCCGAGATTTCATCGGCAAACAGGTTACTTTGCAACCCTGCCCAGGTCAGTCCCCCCATGACGACCCCACCCATGGCAAGGAAGGCACGCCGGGACAAATCGAGTTGTGAACTTGTCCCCGAACCGTTCGGACCCGGCGGACAACAATGGCAGCGTTGGTTTTGGTGACTCATGAAATTCTCCTCATGGTGAATGATTTTGTCCCGAAACAGAGATGAACCGGGATGATGGATAGTATGCCGAGTGCAGAATGCAGAATGCAAAGTGCAGTGGGCAGAATATTTAAAATCGGAGCCGCGACGGTAACGGAGCGGTCGAATGGGTTAAGACTCTGTTCCGTCTTGACCACTCAATGACTCTCGTGGCTCTGATTTCACTCTGAACTTTGAATTCTGCACTGTGAACTTTGTGCACTCCTTTGTGATCTTTGTGTTGAAATATTTTAACACAAAGATCACAAAGTTCAAAGAGCAGAATGCAGAGTGTAGAATGCAGAGTGTAGAATGCAGAGTGTAGAATGCAGAGTGTAGAATGCAGAATGTTTCAAATCAGAGCCGCGACGGTAACGGAGTGGTCAAAGCAAAAAACGTGCCATTGTCTGCGATTCTGCCAAGACGGTGGGGTTTTTGAGAAAAATCCCTACCGTTCATGGTCAGGTGTGAGTTTTTCTGTCCAAGTGGGTGTTTTGGGTTATTTTTCGTTTGATTTCAGCGGCGTGGAGTG
>WRMR01000441.1 GCA_009776995.1 Planctomycetaceae bacterium
GCCGCTTGGCTGGTGTCCGCATTGCGAAGGGCTCGGCGTACAAACCGGAGCCAATCCGACGTTGTTTTTACACGATCCGAAATTGACGCTGGAGCAGGGAGCGGTCAAACTCTGGCCGAACATGTCCGGGACGCTTGCCAATGCGATGCTTCGTTCGTTCGGCCAATCGACCGGCGTACCACTTGACGTGCCTTTTGAACAACTCGACGCACGCCACAAACGGGTGATCTTTCACGGAACGGGCGAAACGTGGTTTGATTGCAGAGAACAGAGTGCAGAGGGCAGAGTGATTTTTCAATTTCAATACAAAGGGTTATACCCCGCGTTGGAGGAAGCGTCGCGATTGGTGCCGTCACTTCGCGGGAAGCTGGAATACATGGTCGATGAGGTCGAATGCTCCGTCTGTCTGGGCAGCCGCTACCGGGACGATGTTGCCGCAGTGCGATTCATGGGCATGACCATGGATCAGGTATGCCGTCAACCGCTGGGGCGGCTTTTGCCGATGATCGACGACTGGCAACCGAACGAAACCGAAAAGAAAGTCGCCGGCGATTTGCTCGACGAAGTGCGGCATCGCTTGCGGTTTTTGATCGATGTGGGACTGGATTATCTGACGCTTGCCCGGCCTGCCCCGTCACTTTCGGGCGGTGAAACGCAACGCATACGACTCGCGGCACAAATCGGCAGCGGACTGGTCGGAGTGTTGTACGTGCTGGACGAACCGACGATCGGCCTGCACCCGCGCGATAACGCGCGACTCGTCGGGGCGTTGAAGAAATTGCGTGATCTCGGCAACACGCTATTGCTGGTCGAACACGACAGGGAAGTGATCGAAAACGCCGACATGTTGCTCGACTTCGGCCCGAAAGCCGGGCACTTCGGCGGCGAGATTGTCGCCAAAGGAACTCCGGACGCTGTCAAGAAAAAACGCAACAGCGTCACCGGCCCGTACCTTTCCGGTGCAAAAGCGATCCCTATCCCGACGAATCGGCGGATGGGGTGACAGAATCAAAAACCGTCAGAATTCAAAATCGCCAAATCCGAAATCATCGCTGGAATCATCCGTTTGCGTTGGAATGTTCGGCGTGACAGGGGTAACGGGTGTTGACGGAGTCAGGGTGTTCTCAAAGATGTCGCCTTCGTCGAAACTATCGTTTCCCGACCCAAAAGGCGAGTCATCCGGTGAAACATTCCCCGGTAAAGTTTGCGTTCTTGGAGTGCCGACCTTGGGTGCCTGACGGGGCTGTCGGACGCCGCCGGGGATTTCCGGCATGGTGATTAATTGCCGGCGTTCCTCGTCTGTCTCGGAGTAATCCCAGTAGGCGTCAGAAAGCCAGGTGTGCCGGATGGGTTGCTTCTGTCCGATTTCGTGCAAACACTGAATCAGACCGGAATTTGTGATGAGATAAATTCTGTCATTCTCATTATTGTAGTAAACATCCTGATAGGCTTTGATGGAAAAGAGTGTCGTCTGGGCACCATCCGCCGGATTGACAGCCACCAATTCTCCGGATGTGTTCTTGACATAAATCCGGTCAGGTGAGGCGGCGATAAACATGGCAATTCCGGGCGAACGCCACAGAACGTCGCCGTGTTGGGAGTCGAAACAACAGAGATTGCCGTCCAAACAGGGAACAAAAATTTTGTCCTTAACCACGGTGGGACGATTGGCAATCGGCGAACCGATACTCTGCCACCAACGGGTTTCCGCCGTTTTCGGGTCATACGCGAACAGAATCCCGGAAGCACTGCCAACGACGGTTAAAAACCGTGACGAGTCGTCGTCCGGAATTTTTTGGACAACCGCCGGCTGGAAGACGATATCCCGCGCAATACTCCCCTCGAAACGACCGATTTTTGATTCTTTCATATAGGACACCACGGGGGTTACGGCAATCCGATACTGCAACCTGAATGACCTGTCCTTGATATCATGTGTCCCGCTCACTTCATGCTTCCCGCTGGCAAAAAACAAATAGCCGCGATCGGAAAACCAGGTCAGGATTTCCATGTTGGCGGAATCATATGCTATCACCGGTTGAACCATTGTTGTTCCGAACGAGTAACAAACTTGCGGCGTACTCTTCTGCGGCTTCAGAAAATAGGGAGCATTGGCGTCTTCAGGTTCGACTGCATCTTCGTCACCAAGTCGCCCGGCGGCCAGTGCCAGACGTTGGCTTTTCCGCAATTGCATCAATTCCTCCTCAAGCAGTTCATCCAGCTCATTTTTGCCTTTCAACGGTACGTTGACGTCAATCAGACTGCCCTGCCACCATGACGCAACAGAGCGTCCGGCTTCCGTCACCTCACCGGTATAAGGATTGAGTACCATCCCGATTTTTGCGTATTCCGGCACCAATTTCACCAGCCGCTGGGACGGAGCAGGTTTTTTCTCACCTTGCTGAGATGTGACAAATTCCGTGGTACTGACAGTCAGGTTGCTTGTTTTGGTCACTTTACCGCTATAAGGATCAAGCGTATATCCGATTTTTTGATACTCTTCAACCAGTGCCAGCAAACCGGGCGACGGTGCCTTGAGTTCTTCCATGGGATAACAGACCATGCGTTGATCAACCAACGGAACGTAGAGAAAATAGTCCGTCAACTGACAAGCCGCAGTCGGTGTTGCCGGTAATACTTCGTGCCAGAGCAGACGACCGTTTCGTCGATCAAAAACATGGGCTTCGTTTCCGCAAATCAAGGCCACCGTTCGCGTATTGACCGCCGGAGCAAGCGGTTTCAGACCGGTATTGCTAACGTGACGAGACCAATGTGTTGTGCCGGTTTCAGCATCCAGGGCGATCAAATCGCTGTTGCCGGTCACAAGAAAAAACATGTCACGGTCCAAGAGAGCATGTTCTATCGTCGTCATGCGGCCGTCAATGGAAATTTGACGTGTCCAGGCACGTTCCAAACCATTGACGTTGACCACTTCGTGTGAAAGAAGCACGGGCCGGTCCGCCGCGTGACAGAGCGTCACGAACGCAGCGAACAGTGTGATAACAGTAAAAACACTCAAGAACTTCTGTTGCATTGGAATCCTCAGTCTCGAAGTGATCGAATCGACAAGTCGGGGTCCTGCGGTTGGGGGAAAAAACGGCTGACAGGGAGGCACGTCCCCAAACCTACCCGAGAGTACCACTTTTCCATGATAATCGGGTTGAGATCAAAAGTTAAGAAAAATTTGAAAGAAAACCCGATTTCCGTAATTTTTCTTTTCTGAAAACTCAATGTAAATATTTTGCTACAGATTTCTAAAGTACACATCGTTTTGCGTCACCACAACATCAACATATTGATCGCTTTCTGACATGGGTATCGCGTCAAAGATTTGCCAATCGAAAGCCAGACCTATTTTAAGGCTGTTTTTTGACGTTTTTTTCAAAAAACGGTCATAAAACCCTTTCCCGCGACCTAATCGCCCACCTTGAGGATCGAAAGCCATGCCAGGTACAAGAATCAATTGCAATTCTTCCGGTAAAACTCGACGTTCGGAAAGCTGTCGCAATTCGATTTTTGGTTCTAAAATCCCGAAATAGCCGGGGGCTAATTCCTTGAGATTTTTGATGCGAAAAAGTTGGATTTCCCCATTCTCACAGTAGGGAACGACCACACGTTTTTCTTGATTTAACAGTTCGAAAATCAATGGAACTGTTCGTACTTCCTTGCCGAAATCAACATAAGACATGATAACAGAACAGGATTTCATTTCCAACAACGACATCAACCGGGCAATAACCTGTCGGCTTATCTCCCGCGTGTCAGAAACGTCCTGTTTCTGAATGGAAATCATATTGCGTATTTCATCTTTTGAAAACATGCAGATTTTTCATATTTCTCAATCGATAAAGGCAAAAATCGGAAATGGAGTAAGCAGGTGGAAGTGTTCCACGTGATTCTGGGTGAATTTTCCGGTTACAAAGGGTTTTTTATCATAATAACATGGGAAAACTCCCCACAAATGAATTTCGACTCTCCTTTGTTCAAAAAACTTTTCGCTTTTATTCATAGATAAATTATCACTACTGTCCCATCATAAATCGAACAGCATCAACTGGTTAGGGCTTTGAGTGTTTTGATCCATGTAATTTTTGTTTTGAAACATCGTAAAAACAGGGGTTTTC
>WRMR01000442.1 GCA_009776995.1 Planctomycetaceae bacterium
CCTGGATTCCAAGTCGCCGGAAGACAAACGGCGGGAAGACCGGCTGATGACCTCGGTTGACCGGATCAATGAAATGTTCGGGAAAGGAACCCTGTTTTTCGGTGCTCAGGGAACTGAACAGACGTGGCGGGGAGCATCGGATCATTGCAGTCCGGGTTACACGGTCTCTTGGAACGAACTCCCCGTTGCCAGAGCGAAATAGGCGAGCTTGATGATGGTGGCGAATCACCATACGAAATTTCGTGAAACAAACGAAAAAATCAATGTTGTTTTTCGCGTTTTTAAGATATTCGCTCGCTTTTCACCCAAGAATCTGTCGCTGGGTTTGCAAAGCAAGTACGGAGGCGTGTTCATAAAAGCGTGAACAGGACGAACGGACTTTCCCCTTGTCGCCGCATGTGTTGCCCCGTGTGGGCTTCTTTGACTCCCGGCAAAGGGGTTTCCCCAACTCTCGCTGCCCCCGGCTTGTCGGGCGGTTTTTTTAGTGTGACTTTTCCTTATGCCAGAGACTGGGGGGTAGTTTTATGGGTAATTTTTACCCGAATATTACCCACTCAATTACCCCCTTTGAGATTTTTCACCTGCTATACTATGCCTTCAAGGAGTCATTGGACTCTCTTGATCGAAATCAATTCAACAATCTCCGGGACATATTATGGCATGGTGGGAATCTTATGAAACCGTTAGAAATCATCATCGCGATCAGCCTTGCTGACCTTGCCCCGTGGAAGCGAGCCAAAGTTCCTGTCCCGGTGACATAAACGGTCACGCAAACAGTCTCGAAAACATATCGGAATCAGGCGAACAACGTAAAATGGTTTGTCCAACATAGGTTTCGATGCGAATTTTCCAGGACATCCGACTTTTCTGAGAAAACATTTGGATGTCACGCAAATGTCACGCTGGATTTTGCATCGAAAGTATAAAATGAAAGACATGGCTGAAAGCTGCTTGGCAATCCATGGTAACGGCGTTGGTAACGCAAACAAAATCGGGGCTGAAAAGATAATTTTTCAAAAAAATTTTTTCGGCTCTCAATCCGTAATTTACGGCACATCGTCCATTTTCAAAAAGTTTTTTCTTTGGTAACGCAAAAGTAACGCTATTTGTCAAACCGTCTGGTAGAATTTCAAAAACGAGCGCAACGGCAGATTGCTTCTGGTAGAATTGATACCGGTTGAAGTGCCTTTCGGTTATCGGGCATCCGTTCACGTTCTGCCGGCAGATAAGTTTCACCATTTTGACCAAAACAACATTGACAAGAAACACACCCCATATAATATTGAGAGATGTTCAATGGGAATGATGAATGCCAATGCTATTGATGAATGCAACGGCAGGTTGATTCACATACAAATTATTTAACACGCCATGAGGATGCGGCGTGACGATCTTTGGCAAATCGTTAACTAAGGGCGCGTGCTGCAAATAAATTATCGACATTGACATTGTGACAAGCTAGATTTTTTATCACTACGCCGTTGCAATTTCACTGTGAAAAAACGATCAAACAGGTAGTTTATTTCACACGCGCTCCAAAAATGGTGCCTCCCGGAAGTGGCAACTCCGGGGGGCGTTGGGGAAGGTTGTCGATTTATGGCTTTGGTGCAGATACGCAAAAAGCCCAACGTCACCTTGCGGCAACATCGGGCTTTGAATACATCAAAAAAAGTCCCATGCGGGGCTGTGGCTACACATTTTTCTGACTCGATTTACAGGTGATGCTTTTGGGGACACTCGGCAGTGCGTTGATGGCGGCGATTTCAGTTTTGCGGTTGACGTGCGTGTAAATATTCATGGTCAGATGAATATCCGAGTGTCGGGCAAGTATTTGCGCGGTCTTGGGATCGACGCCAGCCTTGCCGAGGTTGGTAATGAATGTGTGGCGGAGGCCGTGAAAGTCGGCGAACAACCCCGCCTTGTTGCGATAGAGCAGGAATTCGCTCTCTTCACGCCGCCGTTTTTCCACGGGATCGTCCGTTTCGGCAATCCAGAACCGTCGTGCTGACGCGAGGTCAAATTCCAGCATGGCGGAAGTTTTTCGGTCGGTTCCACAAGTTTTCTTTGAGATCGGGAACAGAATCTCGTCCTCATTTTTCGGTTTGCGTTTGGCCAACCATTCCTTAAAACGTTCAACAATGTCCGGGTGCAGGATTTGCACGTCCATGCGCCGGTGCTTGGAATACATCGCCTTGACCGTGACAGTCGGCGTCGGTGCATCAAAATCGAAACTCCGCAATGTGAGACTGCCCAATTCCCCGCGTCGAAAGCCCGTCCACGCGGCCAAGAGATACAGCATCGCCCGATCACGACCAATCAAGCCCATACGTGGCGGCCCCGTTTCTGCAACGTACAACACACGAGCGAACTCATCATCCTCAAGTGGCCTCCGGTCATGTCGGCGATCCGTGCAGGCGTTGAGCATCTTCATTCCTTCGAGCGGATTGGAGGTGATGCGTTTGTTGCGTTTCAGCCAATGAACGAAACACTTGATCGCGCGAAGATAATTGTTCGACGTTTGAATGCTGCGGCCAAGTTCCGTCCGCAGATGAAGCAAAAAACCCTCGACATCGCTTTCGCGTATTTGCAGGACGTTGTTCCACCCGCAATACTCGGCGATGACACGAACCTTCTGCACGATTTCGGAAACGTACTCCCCGGTGTTATTTTTCGCTTTCTGGTGTTGCTCAAAGTCGTCGATCTGCTGCTTGATGGGACGTTTCGCTTCCTTTTGCGACGGCGTAACGACACCCGATTTTTCCTTTTCGACGGCTTCCAGAATCAGTTGCAGCATTTGTTGTGAAATCGCTTTGCTCTTGGCCAACGGCTTACGGTGTTCGATTCCCAATGCGTCACGATAGCGACACCACCACTTTTCCGATTCCTTCCTGATTTTTTCCCCGGTTTGCGTGTCAATGACGGTTCTGATTCGTTTGACAATTTGTGCCATGTTTTTCCTTTCGTGTTAGCTTTTGCAAGCCCGACAACACGCCGGACTTTTTGTCCGTGACAGACAGACTGAAAGCCGGAAAAGGTCAAGTCATTGCCGCGAAAAAGGCGAAAGTTTTTTGTTTGCCATTTTGAACGGAGAATACGTCCAGTCTTCGCGGGGCGGACACCCGGCTTCCGTCCACTGCACCAATTCGTCGGTGCGCCAGAACAGCGACTTGCCAATTTGAATGGGCAAAGGTATGAAACCCAGGACATGCCATGACCGCCACGTCCTGGACGAAACGCCACAGGCCGATGCCGCATCGGAGCAACTATAGAGCAACTTTTTCACACGCGATCTCTTCTTTTTTTTCTTTGCGATATTTTCGGCCATGTCTTGCGTTCCCTTGTCTTTGAGGTAGAGTCGGCGTGCTTAACTTTTTTTCACGCTAACACGAGGAGATGAGATGCCAACGCGAATTCGTCCCGGCCAGTTTTATTTGGCACGTTTCACAAAGAACGAGTTGCTCGTTCGCATTGAAGAAGCCGCCCCGCAAGGCGGGTGGGTTGCCCGTTCGCTTTCGCACGGTCGCAAGGTGATGATCAAAGAGGATTCGCAGATCATTCATGCTTGCGATGAAAACGGGATTGAACTGGTTGCCGATGTAACGATTCCCAACCGGCGATCAACGGCATTGCCACCGGAACCCAAACCCAACACCGCGATTCTTTCCAATGAACCGCCTGTTCAAAACGCTTGTCCGCCTGTCATGGCACAACCCATTTCCACAATGGTATATCACGCCGAACCCTGTTCACTGCTGGATGCAGCGGCCATGATCTTGCGCGAGAAACACAGGCCGATGTCAAGTCGAGAAATCGTGGATGCAGTCGTTGAACAGCGGTTGTGGACACCCAGCGGCAAGACCCCGTGGCTCACCCTGCATTCCGCCCTGACCCGTGACATGGAATCCAAAGGCGCAAAATCGCGATTCACCAAGAGTGACGAGCGAGGTAAATTCACTTTGCGCAAATAATTCTCAGAACCAAAGTGTCACATTCGGTTCCTCGACGCGGCTTTCGATAATTTCCGTGTCAATGGCAGGGAGCGGCTTTTTGGGCAGCATCACATCCTTCCGTGCGCGGGGTGGGGGGGTGTTTCACTCCCGCCCCAGTTTCTTCTCAATT
>WRMR01000443.1 GCA_009776995.1 Planctomycetaceae bacterium
ATGCCGCGCGAGCGTCTGTGCGGCTCTGGTGGCGGCACCCTGCGAAAGTGCGTGTCCGGCCTTTGTCGATGTCCCCGGTTTCGTTGCCCTCACGGGGGAAAAACGCTACTCCGAAGCACTCAAGCTGCACCGCGAACGCAATCCGCTGGCGGCCGTCTGCTCACGGGTCTGCTTCCATACCTGTGAGAGCAAGTGCCGGCGCAGTTTGCTGGACGAACCGGTCTCGATCCGTGCGGTCAAACGCTTTCTGGTCGATCAGGAAGTCGTCATGCAGGTGCCCGAAATTTACGAAAACGCACGCAACGCAACACGCAAAATCGCGATCATCGGCTCGGGACCGGCAGGGCTTTCCTGTGCATACTTTTTGGCACGGCTCGGCTATCACCCGACGATTTTCGAGAGCGAGCAGCGTCCCGGCGGGATGCTCGTGCAGACGATTCCGGCGTACCGGTTGCCGCGGGAAATCGTTGCCCGTGAGGTGCGCATGATCGAACGCATGGGCGTCGAAATTCAGACCAACACCGCGCTGGGACGCGACATCACGCTCGACCAGCTTCGCGGGGAGGGTTACGAAGCGGTCTTTCTGGCCATCGGTGCCCCTGACGGCGTGAAACTGAACATTCCCGGCGCGAATGCCGAAGGCATTGACGACGCCATGTCGTTCCTGCGAACATACAACATGCGCGGTTCGGCACCGGTGGGAAAGAACGTCATCGTCATCGGCGGCGGCAACTCGGCCATTGACGCCGCGCGAACGGCCTTGCGGCTTGGCGCGGAATCGGTGACGGTCGTGTACCGCCGCAGCCGCGACGCAATGCCCGCCTACGATGAAGAAATCGAAGAAGCCGAACTGGAAGGCGTCCGTCTGATGACCCTGACCGCGCCGCTCAGTGTGCAAAGCGACAAGAACGGCCACGTGATCGGCCTTGAGTGCGCCCCGATGCGTTTGGGCGAGTTCGACCGCAGCGGCCGGCGGCGACCGGAAAAAGCGCAGGCCGACGCCTTCGTCATTCCGACCGACCAGATTCTCACCGCCATCGGACAGTCCGTCGATCTCGGCAAGCTGATCGACGTCCCGCTCGACCGGCAGCACGAGTTTGTGCGAATTGACCCGGTGTCCGGCGTGTCGAGCGTCCCGTGGCTCTTTGCCGGCGGCGACGTCGTGACAGGGCCCTCGTCGGTCGCAGAGGCCATTGGGGCGGGGGAACGTGCCGCCGTGGGCATCGACGCCCTGTGCAACGGAACGGCCAATCCGTTCTGGCGTGACACGAAGCCGATTGACGTGCGATTCGACCCGGACGCCGATCCGAGCGGCGAAACCCGTGAAAAGCCGACCACGATCCCGGTCGAACGGCGGCGGTACAACTTCGACGAAGTGGAACTCCCCTGGACAGAACCCGTCGCCGTAAGACAAGCATGTAGATGCCTGAGGTGCGATTACGGGAAGAGGTAAGTTCAAAGTGCAGAGTGCAGAGTACAGAGAGCAAAACAGCAGCCGGAAACGTAAGTGACCGGTTTGCAACGTGCAGAGTGCAAAGTATTTCACTTTGCGCTTTGAACTCTGCGCTTGGAACAGGTGGTTTTGTGCCGATTGCACACAATCGATTGCCGGAATGATCCGGTTGCGCGTTATCATGCGTCGTTTTTCGGCCAAAAAGACGAAAAAATCGTACAAAAAGTCATGCGCAAAGTAGAAAACGTCCAACGATTTTTCCCAAATGGGGAAGTTAAAAATCAAATTTTCCAACGGAAAGTGAAACTTTTTCTTTTTCCCCTCGAAATTTTCGACCCTGGAAACGCAAATCGCAAGCTCAAACCACGACCATCAGGAAAAAAACCCCGGTCATTCCAACATAAACCAAGTCTTTTTGTACACAAAACAAGAGTGCCGCCGGCACAACAACCGGCATGAGTACACAAAACAAAAGGAAGTTCAAAACTCCAAGGTCAAATTTCAACGTGGGGAAAAATGAAAATACAAGCACGTTGAACTTTGCACTTTGGACTTTGAACATGGAACTCCTGACAACAAATAACCAACAACGATAGAAAGATAACCATGACCAAACTGACCATCAACAACGTGGCCGTCGAGGTGTCGGAAGGCGCGACGGTGCTGGAAGCGGCGAAAAAGGCCGGAATGAAAATCCCCACCCTGTGCAACCTGGAGGGGCATCCGCCGCAGGGCGCGTGCCGGGTTTGCATCGTCGAAATCGAAGGCGGGCGAACGCTGGCCGCTTCGTGTGCACAACCTGCCACGGAAGGCATGAAGGTCTTCACCAACTCCCCGCGGGTTCGTCAGGCAAGACGCTCGATTGTCGAGCTGTTGCTCTCGGAACACGACGGCGATTGCCAGACCTGCAACCGCAATCAGGACTGCGAACTGCGTGCCATTGCCGCCGACCTCGGCATTCAGGACGTCGAATATCCCGGCGGCCGGACGCACAAGAGCATCGACGCTTCGACCGTTGCCATCGTCCGCGACACGGGCAAGTGCATCAAATGCCGGCGTTGCGTGACCACCTGCGGCGAAGTGCAGGGCGTCGCCGCACTCTGGCCGCAGTCGCGCGGCTTTGAAACGACCATTGCCCCGGCGTTCAACAAACAACTGGCCAATGTCACCTGCGTGCAGTGCGGGCAGTGCGCGACCGTCTGTCCCGTCGGCGCGATCACTGAACGCGACCACATTCAGGACGTCTGGGCCGCCATCGACGACCCGGGCAAAACGGTCATCGTGCAAACCGCACCGGCCATTCGCGCCGCTCTGGGCGAATGCTTCGGCCTCGCGCCCGGCACGCTCGTCACCGGACGCATGACCGCCGCGTTACGACGGCTCGGATTCAACGCGGTCTTCGACACGAACTTCACCGCCGACCTGACCATCTTGGAGGAAGGCACCGAACTGCTGACCCGGCTCAAGCAGAAACTTGTGGACGGAAAAGACGACATTGCCGTGCCGATGTTCACCAGTTGTTCGCCCGGCTGGATCAACTACGTTGAATCCATGTTCCCCGAATTGCTGCCGAACATTTCCTCGTGCAAGTCGCCCATGTCGATGCTTGGGGCTTTGCTGAAAACCTGGTGGGCCGAGAAAAACGGCATTGACCAGGCCAACATCGTCAACGTGGCGATCATGCCCTGTACGGCGAAAAAATTTGAAGCCCGCCGCGACGAACTCAATGCCGCCGGTTTTGCCGACATTGATTACGTGCTCACGACGCGCGAGCTGGGCCGCATGATTTCGGAGGCGGGCGTCGATTTCGTCAACCTGCCGGACGAAAAAATGGACTCGCCGATGGGACTTTCCTCCGGTGCGGCGGACATTTTTGCCAATACGGGCGGCGTCATGGAAGCGGCACTTCGCACGGTTTACGAAATCGTCACCGGACGCGAATTGCCGCTGGAAAACCTGCACGTCGCACCGATTGCCGGTCTGCAAGGCGTCAAGGAAGCGTCGCTGAAGCTGGAAAACGTTGTGCCGGACTGGAAATTCCTGGAAGGCGTGACGGTTCAGGTGGCGGTCGCGCACGGACTGAGCAATGCGCGGAAGGTCTGTGAGGTGGTGCGTGACGGCAAGGCACCGTGGCATTTCATCGAAGTGATGTGCTGTCCCGGCGGTTGTATCGGCGGCGGCGGCCAGCCGCGGTTCACAACCAACGAGGTTCGCCGCGAACGCATCCAGGCGATTTACGCCGAAGACGAAGGGAAAACGCTCCGCAAGAGCCACAATAACCCGGACATCACCAGGTTGTACGAGGAATACCTCGGCCGCCCGCTCGGCGAAGTTTCGCACCACCTTCTGCACACGAAGTACGAACCCAAACCGCGTGTGTAAAACCCTCCGGGCCGTCTATCTCAGAGCCGTAATCGCAAGATTGCGTAAAAAAGCGTTCGTAACGGAGCCGCAACTATAAGATTGCATCAAAGACAAAAAACGGGCACTTGAGTGAAATGGGTGAAATTTCACGCAGAGATCGCAAAGAACGCAGAGAAACCAAAACCAAAAACAATCTCTGCGCCCTCAGCGGCCTCTGCGCGAAATAAAAACCTTCGTGGTTCTTCGTGACCTTCGTGGTGAAAATTGAATACGAACCAACGAAAACACGAAATCA
>WRMR01000444.1 GCA_009776995.1 Planctomycetaceae bacterium
ACAATTTGGAACAGCATCAAGGATTACGTGCAACCGGTGTTTGACTGGATTATCGCCGCGTGGAATTTTGTCGTTGACACCTTGATTGCGGCAGGAGAGATGCTTTGGAACGCCATTGTCGAGGTGTTCAAGTCGGTGTTCGGTTGGATCAAGAAGTTTACCGACTGGGTGGGCTTGACCGGCGGTGAAGAGGAAACGAAGCGCAAGGATGAACTGGCAAGGCAGCGGCAAGAAGCCCGTAACGAACTGGAACGAAAAATCACAGACAACGAATCAGGAAGGAAAACGAAAGATGATTACACTCGCGAACGTAACGAGCGCAATCGACAGTCTCAAGCACGCATTGACGAGCTTGAGGCTGACCTTGAAAAATCTCGCATTGACTATGAAAAGGCGGCGAACGATCAAAAGAACGCGGCGTTCGGCATGTCGCCGGATGGTCGCGATTACACCGACGAGGATTACGCGGTGGCGAAGGCACAAAAGCGATTACTCAACGCGAGGTTTGAGGTGGAAACCGTCGCAAAAGCCGGTGACCAGGCGGCGGTGGACGCCGCTTACGAGGAGATTCGGAAAGCGAAATCGGAACTCCGTGAAGCGGAAGCGGCAAAAGTTTCAGCCGACCTTGACCGTGCAAGACGTGACTTTGACGAAGCCTCGCAAAAGTACGAAACGGCCAAACAAGGCGGCGATGAGAAGGAGATAGGCACTGCCAAAGGCACTCTTGCCGACGTGTCGCGCAAATTGGAGCAGGCAAACAACGAATACGAGCGCATGAAGAATGACGGCGAGAAAGGCGTTCGTGATGAGCGGACGTTTGAAATCGACTTTGATTTGGCAAAGGCAAGGAAAAAACTCTCGGACTTGACGATTACGCTCGGCGACGCCAAAGAGCAAGGCGATACCAAAACGGTCGAAAAAACAACCCGCGAAATTGAGCAGGTGAAAACCGAGGTCGCTTCAGCGGAGTTTGCGAAGGTCATGAACGAATTGCGGAACGCCACCCAAGCCTTCGATGAAGCCGCGAAAAAGTATGACGCTGTGAAAAACACGGGCGACGGCGATGCGATCAAGGCGGCTCAAGAAGTATTGGAAAATGCAGCCAAGCGACTCGAAGACGCCAACAGCGGCTATGCCAGTTTTATGAATCAGGCCGAGCGGAGCAATAAGGATGTTGAACAGAAGGTTTCGACGGCGGGTACGTTCAACGCCTTCGCCGTGCGTGGTCTCGAAGGCGGTGGCACAATGGATCGCGTGGGCAAAGCCACGGGAGAAACCGCCAAAAAAACGAAACAGTTGATCAAGAATTCCAAGCAGCAAACCGCAGCATCATTTGGGTAAGACAATGGCAATTACGATTGAAGAGCGATGGGACTCGCCTCAAATTCAGCTCGGTTTTAACGGCGAACAAAGTGGTGCGACCCGGACGTATATGATTATGGGCACCGACGATTATGACAAGGCGGTGACGTCGTTTTTGGGCTTTGTCGATGAAGGCTTTCGTACCTGGTCGCTCAAGGATACCGACATTACCCGCGTTGCCAACAGTGCATGGGAGGCGGTTGTTTCTTATGGTCATCTCACACGCAACAACAACGACAACTCGGAACAATGGCCTGCGCCGACTTTTCAATTTGAAATATCCGGCACACAACAGAAGTTTTTGCACAGCTACCGCACCATCGGCGTGTATGCACCACCCGGTCGTCGCGCTCCCTACTTCGGCGGCTTGATCGGCGTCACAAAGGACTCGGTCGAAGGCGTCGACCTTGACGTGGCCGTGAGTACGTTTTCCGAGACGCATTACTTCCCACCGGAGTTCGTCACGTCGAATTACATCTCATTCATCAACCGTGCTTATGGTCGCGTCAACGGCTATCCGTTTCGCGGTTTCGCGGCGGACGAAGTGCGTTTTCTCGGCACATCCGGTTCCTACAAAGGCAGCGAGCGTTGGGTCGAGCTGACCTATCGTTTCGCCGTCAGCCCGAATATGTGGGACATCTGGATCGGCGACATCGGCCCCATCTGGAAACCCGGCTGGGCATACATTTGGGTGCGTTACGAAGACCAGACCGACAACAACGCCGGTTCGCTCGTCAAACGCCCCGTCGGCGTCTATGTCGAACAGGTTTATCCGTATCTCAATTTTGCGTCGCTTGGCATAGGATGGTAAACAAGGTTTCGGGCTTCAGACTTCAGGCTTCAGGTTTGATTCCCATAACAAATCCCTGAAGCCTGAAGCCCGAAGTCTGGAGTCTGACAATGCCCGATGCTTTTCGTAAAGTCAAGAGCGGCGATCCGCTTGTCATCCCGGCGGCGGCATACAATGCCATGCTGGACGCGGCGGTTGCCAATATGCGGTCGCAAGGCAAGCCATCACAGGTGCGCGGCGAACAAGGTAATCATGTACTGGTACGCAATGAGAGCGGCTATCCGCTGGAACAGTTTGAGATACTCGGCATTGAAGGCCCGGCCTTTGACCCGCACAATGAACCCGACGCCTTTCAACAGACGCCTGTACTTCGCGGCGTTGTACCCAACAAAGATCACAAAGGCAAATTCGTTGTCGTACAGGAACCGGCAGCACCGGGTTGTGTGGTTCGGGCTTGTGTTTCCGGTCTTACGGTCGCACGGGTTTATACCGAGGACTCGCAACCCAAAGCCTGTGATATTGAAGAAGGATACACCTATGATTTTACAGGCGGCTCAACAGGCGGCGCATCCATTCTCTGGATTGAAGGCGGCACAGGCGAAAAGTGGGCATTGATACGGATCGGGCATGGCGACGTCTCAACACTATTCCCTGTCGTGTTGAAAAAGTCCGGCGGCGAAGAGGGTGATGAGAAAAAGGCAACGACATGGCGTTACGACGTCAACCATGCGTTGACGGATGAATCGCTTGAAAAAGACATCGACCCGACCGCAAAGCCGCATCAATGGCGACGACCTGCCATTGGGCGAATGACACAGGCGACGTTCGGTTATGCCCATTTCGACAAAGACGATAAACTGGTCGTCGGCTGGATCAATGAAACATTTGTTTTGAGTTCATGTGAAGAGGAAGAGGACGACGATGCCTGATCTTAACAACGGAACCGTCACGCTGTTTGCCAAAGGACGCATCGGCGTTCTGAAAGGCGGTGCGATTGCGGTCAATAACAAATACGGGCGTTGTCCGAATTGTTGCCCGTGCAAACCTTACATTCTCGCCCACGCAATCACCAACAGTCAGAACCCGGTTTGGGATTTGACGCCGTATCAGGGCAAAGGAATCGCAACAATGAACAACACCGTCTGGCGACTCAAGGAACGTGGTGCCGGACTGATTTACGGCAACGGAAATGTGTCCCGTGACGGTGAACTTCTCGGTTTGCCGAATTCGTTTCGTACAAGTTACTCTTACGACGGCTTCATGGAACTGCAACTTGGCTGTACCGACAAAAACGGCAATCCCTTATGGCCATCATAACAAAGGAATAATCATGCACAACACACAATCCCACATGCCGTTTTTGACGGTTGACGGCGAAGGCAACCGCATTTTGCTTTACTGCATCGCAAATGACAACAATGTCTGGAAACTGCATGTCTCGGTCAATTCCGGCGCACCACAGCGCATTGAAACCGATTTGCCAATTGATGCCGTGGAATGCTCACCCACCGCATGGCAGGACGAAACAGGCTGGCATATCACATTTATTGCAGGCGGCGCACCTGATAACCCCACCTATCACTTATACCGCATGGACGGCACAACGTTTGATACGCTTTCAAAGCCCGTCGCCATCCGTCCGACGCGGGCAGGGTTCATTTACCAAGACCGCTTGGTCACGGCGGAACTTTTTGACCGCTTCACCATTCACGACCGCAACCTTGACCGCACGATTGAGATGCCGGGCATGTATATTTACCGCATCGCCTATCGTGCCGACTCGCCCGACAAACTGCTTGTTTCTGGTGCGTGGATCAATGAAAAGGACTCGCTTTTCACTGTCGAATACGATGTCAACACCAACGAGCAGC
>WRMR01000445.1 GCA_009776995.1 Planctomycetaceae bacterium
GCCGGCAGTATGATCGCGGCGGGGCGCACTTGGAAAATCCGTGCGTGTTTTTCCTGACCGGTTCGGCCCAACGCTGGCTCGACCAAATCAACGGCCAGGCGAACCAGATCAGACGGCAACAGCAGGCGGACGGTTCGTTTTTGTACAATGGAAAGTACCTCAGAGGTCACTGGGACAACAAAGCGTCGGGACATTGCGGTAATTTCGTCGTGATTTTGTACGATCATTACCGTCACACCGGCAATGAGGCATCGCTTGCCGCCGCATTGAAGGGGACGGATTTTCTCAACACGTTCCGCACTCCCCGCGGGGCGCAGACCTGGGAGCTTTCGCTGCATACGCCGGACATCATGGGCAGCGCGTGGTGCTGCATTGCGAACGTTCGGGCGTTTGAAGCGACAGGCAAAGACGAGTATTTGAAACAGGCCAGGCGATGGGCGGTCAGCGGCTTGCCCTTTGTGTATCAATGGGAAACGCCGCTTGCCGGAAAGGAACATCCGGTCATGTTGTACGCGACGACGCCGGTTTTGGGGGCAACGAACTGGGTTGCGCCGGACTGGATCGGTCTTCCGGTGCAGTGGTGCGGACTTGATTATGCCGAAGCCTTGTTCCTCTTGGCAGAGCACGATCAAACGCTCGACTGGAAAACCATCGCCGAGGGGATTTTGATCGCCGGGGAGCAAATGCAGTACGAAAAGGGCGCGTCCATCGGTCTGCTCCCCGACTCGTGGACGATGAAAACGCAAAAACCGAACCCCGCCGACATTAACCCGGTTGTTTTGGAACGGTTACGGCGTCGGGCGAACGGGGAACTTGCGGCTCTCGACGTACAAATTTCCCCGGACGGCAAAACCCGGGTTGCCGCTCCGCTCCCCATCCGATTCGACGGAAACACGCCGATTGTTGACGCCCCGGAGGGAGCCGAAGTGCAAATTCTTGTCAACGGCAAAATCCCGACACGTTAGTAGCGTCGCCCTGCGGCGCGCAGGCAGGGTGACCACGTCGTGATTGCCGAAATCAGAACGAAGTGTCTCCGAAATCAATGTCAAATGGTGACGTTCCGTCCGAATCGCCGACAGGAGGAGCTTCGGAAATATCGTCATCTCCCGATTGTAGCGGCGAACTTTCCGGTTCAGGCGGCGTCTGATTCCCTATGGCCGAAGAGTCGGGTGACGTTTGCTTCGATTCCTGCTCAGGTAAGTGATTGCCGATGGTTTGAGTCACTGAGGTCAGCGTTGACGTTGATGTCGGGGTGGTGGACGGCTGTTTGGCCGTTGAGACCGGAACGAGCTTGCCCCAAAGGTTGGCAATGTCCGGCTTTTCCGACGCTTCCGACGCCTCAACCCCATCCGTGCCGATTTCGCGGAGCGTACCCCCGTTGTTGACAATCTTTTTTGATACGGCAAATTGAGGTGACTTTGGGGTAATTGCCGAATACTCAAAGCCTTTCAGATCGCTCAGGAACAACAGCAACTCACTCCGTTCAGCCATGTCGATTTGAGCGGCGTTGTTGTCACCGAATAACGAGTAACCGGCGTAAACCGTCGATGACGCCCCGACGGTCAGCCCGTTTCGACCGTTGCCACGCACAATGACGTTGTCCAGAATCACGTTTTTCGTGTTATTGACAATGGAAATACCGTCAACCTGAAATCCCTGCACGACCAGGTCATTGATGCGGACATGGTTCGTCTGCATGATGGTCATGCCGGTCATCTTTTCCGAATAGGTAAAGCGATAATCCTGAGGACGCTTGAAATTTTCCAGGCAGACGTACAAAAACCCGTTGCAGATGCACCATTCCATCTCGTTCAAGTGGGGTGGCATTTTGGCACCCGGCTCAACAGCAACCCGTTTCAGTGGGAGACCATTTTCAAAAAGCTGAAAATGCGTAAACCTTGTCGGCTGGAAGCGGAACGTATTGCCGAAAGCATGACTCCAAACTTCAATCGGCAACAGTTCACTGCCGTCAAGGATTGCGCCGTTGCCTTCAATTGTGAAAGCGGTAAAATCGTCACCGCTTTGATTCTTGCCGAACAGACAGACGGTTTCCCGATAAGGGGTCTCCGTCGGAGCCAGGAAAATCCTGTCTCCCGATCTTGAAAGCTCAATCGCCCGGCCAATCGTCCTGACCGGGCCGGCAAGTCCGTCCGCCGTGTCGCTTGATTGTCCCAGATTACGGTCATGGCCGGTGGCATTATTGACGTAAATATCATTGGCATGAAGTGAAAAGCCATGAGTGACAATGAACGCCAAAGCAAGAAAAGTGAGAAAACGCAGCATGAGATAAGCCCTTGTCATATCGATATCATAAGCATAACGTGTTTTGATGTGGTATTGCTCACATGACGGGATTTCCGGATGTTTCCGTCGAAAACACACATGAAATATTTTCGACCAACAGGCAACACCATGTTGATTGTTTCCGTTCGTAAAACCTTATATTTTATCCCATCCCATCGGAAACTGCAAACCGGGGTGAAATAGATTTAATATTACCATTCTGACGTTTTTGATGATTTTTATCGGTATGACGCTTGAGTAGAATCATTGCGTTTTCCAAGCCTCTCCGATCACCATCGCACCAAACGGTAGTTTCGTTGTAACCCGAACAATTTCACACCCTTCCTATGACGACAGGGCATGGTTGTTCACACAATGTCCTGTCATGCGGATCAGTTAATTCGTACCGCGTATGACGCCAGTGAGCCTTTTTTTGTTTGTTCGTGTTATTTTGGTTGAATGTGTTATTTTATTTGAAAGTGTTATTTTGATTGAACGGAGGGATGTTTGAAATTTCGGGTTTTCTTTCTGTGGTTTGTGACTGTTTCAAGGAATGTGGGGACGATACTGATTACCGTCAGGGGAATGATTATTGCGATCCTGACGCAAGTATGAAACTTATGTGTTTATCATGTATGCGGGTTCATTCCACTTTTCGGAGTTCCGTGAATAATGTCGACATTGATTGAAATCATCAATCGGATATGCAGAAAATACCCCCGTTATGTGGTCGGCGGTTTTTGCCTGACGGGGTTGTGCTTCGGGGCGGAATTTTTCACAGGAACCTTTGACCGCCAGTATCCCGGCACCGGTAGTGAATCGCGATGTGACGGGTACGTAACGGACGGGTTTGACGCCTACGAATCGGAATTTCGTCAGGAACAAGCACCGCTCTGTGGTCACGGCGTCACGTTTTTTGATGAGGAAAACCAACTTGTCCGCAAAGTTGATTCGTTCACATTCGATCCGTCCAACCCGGCCGGTTTCGAGTACCAAACCGAACTGCTATGGACGGAACCGGAACCGAAACGATTACAATTCCGTTTCCCGGGCTTCGCTTCCCAAGATGCACAACCGCAGGAATTGTTGCAGGACAAGGATACAGCCGCGATGATGGTGCAGGCGAGTGAAACCCCGTGCAACACAACAAGTGGCGAGACAATCACGTCCGCGTTTCCTTCCGGAGTCTCTTCGGAGGAACCCTATCCAACTCGGTTTGCCTCAACCGGTGCGTATGACCAGTCCCCCGGGACGGAAAATCAAATGCCGGTGGCACAACAGTATGTCCCGGTTGCGAATATGCCGTATGATTCCCAACCGGTCAACGCACAATTGCCAAACACAACAACATGCGCAACGTCCGGGAATTCGGTGTCTGCCGCACCAATAACGGCACAATTTGCGGCATCACAGGGCAGTATTCCCAATGAATCCTTTGCCCTGGAAAATACCGCGCAACAAATCCGGCAAGACAATAACACGGTGCAGGTTGCCATGCGTTGGTCGGAAGACAGAATCGACAGCGTTTCGACCTCCACGGGGGACTTGTATGTCACACGGGAACAGCTTGACGAAGTCTTGAATGCCTACGAAACCTCACAGAAGAGTATGGGGTTGCGCAAAGGCCCCTTTACCTTCATGCCTTACGGTTTCATCAACATCTGCACGTCCTACGAATCATCGCGCACCACCGCAGGCGACTTCGCACTCTATTCACGTAGCCCCGATCTCGACG
>WRMR01000446.1 GCA_009776995.1 Planctomycetaceae bacterium
TCTCCGGCAGGAACGAATTGAGAAAATCGATGAGAAGGTCTTTATTCGCCTCTTCGCCGAAGATTTTTTTGAAACCAAAATCTGTGTAAGGATCAAGATATTTTGACATTTTTAACACCTCCCTAACTTGATTTTAGTTGATTTTTCGGGGAAAGGCAAGTGGAGAATGCAGAAAATACTGTACGGACAAATACATACCTGTCCCATGCTATGGCGGAAAACGGATAAATTTTCCCGTCACAGAAAATTGCTCTTGAAACGCATTGCGGAAATTCTTATCATCCGCAAAACTTCCCTCAGAAAAGCGCGAAAACGGCGCGGTTTCACGGGGAATTGAAATTTGGCACATTGATTTTTCCCGGAGTGCCGCTGAGAAATCGGCGTACCAAACCGGGACCGGCGATGTGTCCCCCGCCTTCAATGAGTGTCATTCACAAAACAAATGACGGATGCGGAAACCACGCTCCGGCTTTCGTTCCCAAGAGGAAACAGACAAGATGACCGGCATCCGACACTCCTCATCACCGTATTACGCAAGAAAACATATCATGGCCGAAAAAATCATTGCAAAAAATACCGGCTTGCGACTCCTGCTCGTCGTGACGTTGTTCGTGACGTTTGCCGGATGGTGTGACGCACAGCAGCCTCCGAGCGGCAGCCAGGCGGCGCAACAGACCTGGAAACTCAAGCATATCAGTGCCGAAAACGCGAAGCGGACGCTCACGCAGACGCTCGCAATGGAGGTGGTCGTCCAGGTCAATCCGGAGACCAACGAAGTCAATCTGATCGGTCCTGCGGCCACGGTCTTGTCGGCGATTCAGGCCTTGCAGGAAATCGACAGACCGTCCGCGCCGCCGCAACACCTCAACCCGGCAAACCCGCCGAACACCTTGCGGTCGAACGCGCCGCAACCACTGGGGCGGGACGATTTTTCGTCATCGCAACCTTATGAAGTAATCGGCGGCAATAACTGGAATGCCGTGCAAAACCCGCCCAATATGCCTTCGGGAACGAACCTTTCGTTCCGTGATCCGACACGGAATCCGAATGACAACCCGCCGTTCAGCACGTCTTTCCATGCGCCGGGCAACCCAACGGTGGAAGGCTACGAGCCGGGCACGTATTTTTGCAAGCCGTCGCACCTGGCCAGAATGTCCAATGAATTGCAGTCGCGTTACGGCCACGACCGCAACATTGCCATTGAAACGCTGCCGGAACGCGGGAAAATTCTCGTGTGGGCACCGCAGCGTGTCCAGCAGGAAATCACTGCCATGATGACCCAGGCCGGAGCTTGGGCCGAAGTGCCCGCCGGGCGCGACCCGCGCGAGTTCGAGGGAACCCTCCTTCGTTTTGCGCCCGAATCGCGGCCGCCGGAAACCGTCCGGCAACCGGTCATGGAACGGACGCACTCGCCGAATTACACGACGCTCGAACAAATCGAGGCGAAATTGCAGGGTTTGTTCGGCAACCGCATGACCGCAATCTCCGCACCGAACGAGATGCCGAAAAAATACCGCGTTGCCATTCCGCAGCGGCCGCAGGGCATGATCGTTTGCGAGTTGACGCTGGATTATCCGGGCTATCAAATCCACATCCGGGCACCGCAAAACATCGCCGTGGAAATGTCGCGGCTGTTGCAGGCCATTGACCGGGAATCGCCGGGAGAAGGCCGTGAACGCCGCTTCATTTCGATTCAAAACGCCGATGTGGATCAGATACGGAAGTTGCTCAATATTTACAACTCCAGGCCCGTGCCTGATTCCAGCCGGCGGTTGCGAAACAACCCGAACATGCTGGCCTACCAGCGTAACGGCAACACGTCACGCCCGCCCATTCGACAGATCAACTACCAGGACGAAGGCGGACTCGGCGGTTTGGGCGGGGGGTATGATTTTGGACAAACTCAGGGGGCTGAGGACATCCCCGGACGAATCGATAATCCCACGCAGATGAGTATCCAGGTCATTCCCAACCTCGACATTGTGGTCATCGACGCACCGATGGAGGAAGTGAACCGCATCATGGACATGATCGAAAAGATTGAGGAACTCAGCAAACTTGCCGAATCGAAAATCGAGATCATGCCCCTGAAGCACGTTCATTGCGAGGCACTCGACAGTTTACTGCGAACAGAATTGCGGACTGTGTATTCGGAGGAACTCCGTCAGATGAATACGATTTATCTTTACATGGAAATGTTCGCCACGAAGCAGGGGCGTGTTTGGGTTCTGCCGCTGCACAATCCGAATGCCATGCTGATTGTCGGCTGGGGACAGGCACTGGAAGCGATGAAGGCACTCATTGAGCATCTCGACAAGCCGGTGGACGCCGAATTCAGCCTTTTGCGTGTCATCAAGCTGGAACACGCGCCCGCCGAGCAGGTGGCAACCGTCCTGACGGACTTTTTCAACCCGCCTGCACTTCCGCCTTCGCTTCAGGGAATGGCGAACACGGGCTTTTCACCGCGCATTCGCGCGTTGCACGACCCGCGAACGAACACGCTGATCGTCCAGGCGGCACCGAACGATTACCGCGATATTGAACGCATCGTCGCCGAGCTGGACGTTGACGAAAGCGGTCTGAAATTGCAGGTCAAAACGTTCAAAATGAAAAACCTGCTTGCCGCCGACATGAAAACCGCCCTGGACAGCGCGCTGGAGATGGCAATGAACGGCACAGTGGATCAGCGCTTTCCTACCATTGAAATCGTGGTGGGTTCGGAACAAAACCGCCGCATCATTCAATCGGGCTTTTTGACCGAAGTGAGCATTAGTGCCGTGACTGAGAATAACTTGGTGGTCGTGACCGCGCCGGGCAACTGCATGCCGCTGATGGAAGAACTGATTAACATGCTCGACCAATCCCAGGGCGAGGCGATGGTCAAAGTCATCCGGATCAATCACAGCGATGCCCAGACGATCCAACGCACGTTGCGAGATGTATTTCCCACGCAACTTGAGGGAATGGGCGGCGTGCCGCTTCCCGGTTCGGACGGCGGCGAAACCTTCATCCCGATGAACTTCGCCATCGACACGCGGTCCAACAGCATCATTGTTGCCGGGGCGGCCAATGACATTTTCTTCGTTGAATCGCTGATCCAAAAGCTCGACCAGAAAGACGCGTTACAACGGGAAACAAAAACCTATCAACTGCGAAACAGCAGTGCAACCGACGTATCCGCCGCGATTATGCTGTACCTTGATGAGCGGAGACGACTCCAGGAGATGGATGTTGTCAGCGATTACCAGAAGTTGCAGGACTCTGTGATTGTCGTGCCGGAGTCGATTACCAACACATTGATCATCAGTGCATCCGATCAGTACATGGCTGAAATCGAGAATATGGTCAAGACTCTCGACCAGGAACCGCCGCAGGTCATGATTCAGGTGTTGATTGCCGAAGTGACACTCGGCAAGACCGATGAATTCGGGATTGAACTGGGAATCCAGGACCCCTTACTGTTTAATCGTAGCTCAGTGGCAACCGGTGAACTCATCCCCGGCTACAACTTTAACAATCCGGCAGGCGGACTGGGCAACAGCAATTCAGCCGAATCATTGGCCAATGCCGGGACCGTGGCCACGCAGATGTTGAGTAACTTTGCCACCGGCCGCGTCAACAATGACACGGGTTTTGGGGGACTGATTTTCTCCGCGAGCAGCGACGCGGTCAGTGTCTTGATCCGTGCGATGCAGGAATGCAACCGCGTCGAGGTTCTGAGCCGTCCGCAGATTTCGGCCCAGGATAACCAGCTTGCCGTCATCTTTGTCGGTCAGAAAGTGACACTTCCCGGTCCTGCCATCGTGACTCAAGGAATATCACAGCCGCAAACCACATCAGAGAGTGTTGGTCTGTTTGTCGGGGTTGTTCCGCGCATCAGCAGGGGAGCAACGCTTGAGGAACCGGATAAACCGGATAAAATCGATATGCTGATCTCCGCCTCCAATTCGACGATCGGTGGCGACGGCATTACTATCCCATCGGGTTCCGGGAGTGTCAGAATCCCCAA
>WRMR01000447.1 GCA_009776995.1 Planctomycetaceae bacterium
CGAACGCGTTTTTGTGCGAATGGTGCGACGCCATTCTGTTGGCCACCCGCGAACGGAGCGCGGCCAAAGGCGAAAAGAGCGGCGGAGAACGTATCTTGCGCTGCATCGGATCACCGACCTGCGTTGCCAAAAACCGTTATAACCTGCCCGAAATGTTGCCGCTCGACTGGCCGGCATTGATGAACGCCTTAACTGCCAAATCCTAACAGAAAAACCCAAACCATCAAGGAGTTATCCCATGACAAATCTCAATACCCTTCCTGAACTGAAGAATCTGTTACCGCCGCTTTCCAAGAAAGAATACGATGGTCTCGAAAAAGACATCCTCAAAAACGGTTGTCTGTCCGCCGTCGTCGCATGGAACGACACGATTGTTGACGGTCACAACCGTTATGAGATTTGTCAAAAACATGGGCTGCCGTTTGATGTCAAGCAGATGGAATTTGAGGCACTCGAAGATGCCCAGTTTTGGGCATGGACACATCAAGAGAACCGGCGGAATTTGACACCGTACCAGCGAAGTGAACTGGCGTTGAAATTCAAGCCGATGTTGACCGCCAAAGGCAAAGAAAAGATGTCGCATGGTGGAAGCAAGAAAAATGCCAAACATTCAAATGAAGGTTGTCAGATAACCGACAACAAAACCGGCGAGCTGGCGGAGTGGGACATGGAAATTTTGCCCATCGAACTTTCGGAGCTGCGCGACCTGGGTTTCGACATGGAGGTGTTGGCCTTTGATGAAAAGGAATTGGCCAAACTCTTGGCGGCTCCCATTCAAACCGGCGAAGTTGATCCCGATCAAATTCCCGAACCACCCGATGAACCGATCACACAAAAAGGCGATCTTTGGATTCTCGGCGACCATCGTTTGTTATGCGGCGACAGTGCAAAACCCGATGACGTTGACTGTCTTCTTGATGGAAATGTAATGGACATAACGATTTGCGACCCGCCGTATAATGTGTGCGTTGAATCTCGCAGCAATAACGCCGTTGCCGCCGGATTGTCAAATTGTCTGACAACACATCATCAACAATTCGATGTCGCTCGCAGGGGAAACACCAAGCCGACAACAAAAAAACTGCGTCCGAAAGATCGCCCTTTGGAAAACGATTTTGTCAGCGACGAGGAGTTTGATCGTTTGCTGGATGCATGGTTTGGCAACATCGCTCGCGTGATGAAACCGGGCGGCGTGTATTATATTTGGGGCGGCTACGCAAATATGGCGAATTATCCGCCGTTTCTCAAAAAGCATAACCTGTATTTTTCGCAGGCGGTGATCTGGATCAAGGAACATCCGGTACTCACTCGCAAGGACTTTTTAGGCGATCACGAGTGGTGTTTTTACGGCTGGAAACTTGGTGCGGCTCATAAATTTTATGGGCCGAACAACATCACCGACACATGGCAACTCTCGAAAGACCATAACGGCAATTGTTCCATCGGCAGTGGTGTACGTCTCAATTTTCCCGATGGTTCACGGCTTGACGTTTTGCCGCCGAGCGACAAGCACCGCGTTCGTGAAGTCGAATCCTCGGAGGAGGCGGTCAATCTTATCGGCATGAATTCTATCACCGATGTCTGGCGTGTCAAGAAGGTGAGTTCCCAAGAGACAGTACACCTTACAGAAAAGCCGGTCGAATTAGGCGTTCGCGCTTTGAAATACTCGACCTTGCCGGGTGAAAACGTGCTGGAATTGTTCGGCGGAAGTGGCTCGACCTTGATTGCCTGTGAGATGATGGGCCGCCGTTGTTTCGCAATGGAGATCGACCGTTGGTACAGCGATATTATTGTGAAACGTTGGGAAGAGTTCACAGGTCGCAAGGCGGAATTGGTCAGGAGGTCGAATGATGGGAACAACGAATGATCCAATCGTTTTGCAATGCGGCGATTGCCTGGAGCTTTTCAAGAGCCAACCAGCCGATTCAGTCCTATTGATTATGACCAGCCTTATGCAGAACGTCGCAAAACCAGCTATGCCTTTAACGTATCGTAAAACATCCTATTTGGCGGTGTTTTGCGCGTCTGATAGGTGACTCTGATATCTGCCAAAAGTTTTTTGGAAATGATGCAAAATCTTTGTATCATTTCGCAAAATGCGCTTGATGTGTTTTGTTTTTGAGTTAATGTGTGACACGTTAAATACAACGTAAGCACAATATACGAAAGGACTTACAATGACACACATCAATGCAAAAGACATCACGTTCGGTATTGAATTGGAATGCACGGTCAAGACCGCAACCGTCAGCCGCAACAACATGACCATCGGCAGTTACCATCACGGAGTCCAGGTTCCTTTTTTACCGAACGGCTGGAAGGCCGAACGCGATGCTTCGATACGAACGCCGTCCGGCTATCAGGCTTGCGAAATTGTCAGCCCGGTACTCCAGGGCGAAGAGGGAATCCTTGAGGTGATTCAGGTTCTCAAGAAGCTCAACGAATTGGGCTTTCAAGTCAACGAGAGCTGTGGGTGCCATCTTCATTGCTCGTTTCATGAAAACTGGGGTGCCGACGTCCTTGCACGATTGATTTCGATAGTCGCGTATCTTGAAAAAGGACTGTTCGCAATCACCGGAAGCAAGAGAAGAGAGCGGAGTTCCTACTGCAAAGGCATTCGCAAGCACGGTGACGCACCAAAGGCCAAAGAAAAAATGGATCCGGATCGCTACTGCGCGCTCAACATAACGAACCTCGCCAACCGCAACAGCCGCCAGCGCACCGTCGAGTTTCGCGTTTTTTCCGGGTCGCTCAACGAGGTCAAAATCACCGGCTGGATTCAGGCCTGTTTAGGGATCATGGAACGGGCAGTCAACAGCAAACGGTCACCGAAATGGGAACCGGGCGCACCGACGGGCGGCTGGAAAAAAGCGGGGCCCGGCCAAAGTGAGGCTGAACGATTGCTGGGTTTTTTGGCCTGGGGCAAAGGTTATGCCAAACTGCATCACGGCAAACAATTCGGCTGGATATCCGACGTCATACCCCAGGAAGCCGTCAAGGCCGAATTCCGGCGATTGGCCAAAAAGTATGACGCCGAACTCTGAAAAACGAGGGCTTTCCCCAAACCCGGCCAAGGCCGGGCTTTTTTACGCCACGTTGCGTTCACTCTGACAAACAAGTATGATACAACGTTTTCCAAAGGACGCAACACGGGGCGGCCAGGGCAACGAAAGTCGCCGGAAATCCACCATTGCAAATCGTATGTCAATCCTGAAAATACAGTGTTTTACGCTACGTTATCCAACAAAAAACTTTCAGAATTGTTGTCGGATTTGATGGTTTTACGCTTGGCTTGACAAACGTTTGAGGTAAAGTCAACAGACTGAAACGACGCAAATTCCTGCGTCAAAACGATTTTTACACTTTGATAGAAACGAGGTTGATATGTCAACAAGATCAGCGATTGCCATAGCGCGGGAAGATGGTTGTGTCCACGCGATTTACTGCCACTACGATGGATATTTGTCCCATGTGGGTCAAATGCTCAACATGCACTACACGGACGCAGCGAAGGTTCAGCGACTCATGGAACTCGGTGACATCAGCTCTTTGCACGAACGCATCGAACCGCATCAAAATGAAAAGCATTCATACCGCGAACCGGCAGAAGGGGTGGTTGTCGCCTATCATCGGGATAGCGGCGAACCGTACAGCAAGCCCAAGGAGTACATCTCGAAAGATGAACTCCTTGACAAGGCCAATGAGCATTTTGGAGCCAGGTACATTTATGCTTTTGAAGAAGGTGTCTGGTGGTACAACGGCTCCGATAAGCCCGGTTGGCGACGGCTTGATGAAGTCGTCAAAGAAGCGACCGAAAAAGGTGATTGGGACAATTGACCCATAACCAACCAGCGGCATGGATGCCGGTTCTTATCTTGCCGCGAACAACCCGCGACCGGTCTTTATGAATCGTGACTTCTCGCCGTTTGCGCTTATATCCCTTGCCATCGCTGCGTTCAATGTATTGGCGGGTGTCGCGCCGTCACTGCGGTGTAGCTTTTT
>WRMR01000448.1 GCA_009776995.1 Planctomycetaceae bacterium
TTGTGCGCTTTGCCGTGCGCGACCCCGCCGCCGATGGCGAAAACGATGTCGCGGACGGTCGTGCCCATTTTGACTTCGACCAGTCCGGTGCGGGACACTTTGCCGGAAAGGGCGAACACCTTCGTACCCTTGCTGCCTGCGGTGCCGATGGACGCGAAATAATCGGCCCCCTTGCGGAACAGAAACGGCAGATTGGCCAGCGTTTCGACGTTGTTGATGATCGTCGGCTTGCCGAAAACGCCCTTGACGGCCGGGAACGGCGGACGCGGACGCGGCATTCCGCGTTTGCCCTCAATGCTGTGAATGAGAGCCGTTTCCTCTCCGCAAACGAAGGCACCGGCTCCCATCTTGATGATAATTTTGAGGCTGAAATCAGTGCCAAGAATATTGTTGCCGAGCAGGTTGTTCGCTTCGGCTTGCAGGATGGCTTCCTCAAGCCGCCTGATGGCGAGCGGGTATTCGGCACGGATATAGATGTAGGCTTTCGACGCCCCGATTCCGTAAGCAGCAATGACCATGCCTTCGAGGAGCCGGTGCGGGTCGCCTTCGATGACAGCGCGGTCCATGAACGCACCCGGGTCGCCTTCGTCGGCGTTGCAAACGAGATATTTTTGCGATTCCTGCTGCACACGGGCGAATTGCCACTTTTTCCCGGTCGGAAAACCGCCGCCGCCGCGCCCGCGCAGACCGCTCTTTTCCACTTCGTCACAGACGTCGGCACCACTCATCGTTGTGAGTGCCTTGTAGAGTCCCCGATACCCGCCGCGCGCGACGTACTCGCCAAGGTCTTGCGGGTTTTGGATGCCGCAGTTTTCGAGTACCCAACGGGTTTGCGGGGCAAAAAACGGGTGCTGGTCAATAAACGCGGCATTGTCCCACGCAACAAGGTTGTCAGCCCGGTACTGTCCCAGCAGATGATCCTGCAAAACTGTGTTGGAGAACGCGGCGTCGAGGACGGCTTCCACTTTGTCATCGGTGACGTGCTGGAAGGAAATGCGGTTTTTGCCCGGCAGTTGCAGGTCGAGGATAGGCTCAACGGCACACAGACCGACACAGCCGACTTCGATGATCTCTGCATCAATATTCTTGTCCGCAATATATTTTATGACTGCGGCCAGTGTCGCACCGGCACCGGCACCCAAGCCGCAGGTCCCCGTCCCGATATAGATGACCGGCCTGGTGACATCATCCCGCCGAAGCTCAATCGCGTGATGATGCCATTCCGTACGGGAATCCATCTTGCCGCTGAGTGCTCCGACGAGAAAATCTTTGCCAAGAATTTTCACAAGTTGCATATTTTGGTATTTCCTTGATTTTTGAGTTGGTTTCAGTCTTCAGAAATTCCCTGAAGTCCGAAGTCATTCCGCGGCAGCCTGTTTTTTGTAGGTTTCAAGCAATTTGGGTACGGCCTGCGAGGTCAGGTTCGCGTGAAAATTACCATCAATATTAATGACAGGGGCAAGTCCGCAAGCTCCAATGCAGGCGACCACTTCGAGGCTGAACATGCCGTCACGGGTGGTCTCGCCACCTTCGATTTTCAGTTCACGTTTCAATGTGTCGAGGACGGCGGCTGAACCTTTGACGTGACAAGCGGTTCCGCGACAGACTTGGATGTGGTATCGCCCCTGCGGGTTGAAGCGGAATTGATTGTAAAACGTGGCCACGCCATAGATTTTGCTTGTGGGAAGCTGCAAATGCCGCGCGACTTCCACCACGGCCTCGCGGGAAAGAAAGCCCTGTTGTTCCTGGATTTCCTGGAGAAGGGGGATCAAAGAATCACGTCCGTCACCCGGATGATGTCTCAAAATTTCCCGAACCCCGTCAGCGATACTCTGATTGGTTGCGATCATAATGTGTTTAATAGGTGTTCAAATAACAAAAAATGTTGTATGCCAAAGCACTGACTCGAACCGATTACATATCTACGATAATATAGGTGACAATTCTCAATAACACGCAGTCGTTAAAAAAAAAAGTCACAGAAGCTTTCGATATATTTTTAGCGATTAGTTTTTACTTGTCAAGGTCACCTCTAAATAATCCTGCTTTTGGGCGTTTGGGGGTGTGTAGTAGACTTGTTCGGAAACCACGAAATGAAATTGCCTATTGGACGTAATCGGCTTTGCCGCGATTTGGCATTGTGATCAGTAAGATATTCTTGAGTCAAGCCCCTTGTCGTTGTGACGTTGGGGACGATTTTTCACCCTGACTCAAGGAGCTTAATATGAGCACAACCGATCTTAACATGTTAAGAATCAATTCTTTACGTCAACGTTTCATCGACGGCATGGAACTCGCCGGACTCGTGTCCGGCACGCAGGAGACGTGCATTCGCGCCGTGCTGGCCTCAATTCAATCCGCTGCTGGAAGTCCCTTTGGCACCTTGTTGGCCGTTGCCGCGCACCGACATGCGGCCGGCGGCCCCGTCGTTGACCGTCACGAAAAAGTATTGGTAGCCTTCCTCCGGTTTGTCCATGATTTTCGGTTTCGACTTCTTGTCAACGGTTTGCTGAAAATCAGCGGCGGAATATTCCTCGTTCAGTTTTACAATGCTGAAACGGTAACAGGTATTGATCGGCTCGAAATTGCCGATGTTGATCAAAACCCGCGTGTAAGACGGCAACAGGGTTTCCGCGTCGATGGCAATTTCATATTGCGATTTGCCTCCGTTATTGGAATCGGTGTAACCAAAGAGGTGTTGCGTTTTCCTTTCAAATTCGGTTTCTCCCAGATATTTGATTCCCCGTTTTTGAAAATACTCCTTCACTTGGCTTTGCGAAGCGTCGACACAGGAAAACGGGTCGAGAAAACTCAGATTCTTTTCCCGGATGGTTTTCAGATTGCGCTGGTGGTAATATGGCTCATCGTTTTTGCCGGTTTTCGAGTAACACCATTCACGATCACCATCAGAGCCGACGAGAAATGCTGAGGACATGCTCATGGCGTCGGTAATATCGACAAGCCACCGGTCATTTCCCTGGAATTTGAACCTGGCGATATCCTTGCGGCTGTCGATTTTATCCTGAATCTTTGAAACCATGATGGATTCCACCGTATATTCTGCCGATTTGAGGCTTTGGCGTTTCTGCCGGATTTTTTCAACCAGTTCCTCCGGGAAGGGTTGCGCGTCGTTCTGCAAATCGCGCATGGGCGGAAAGTTTTCCAGTTGTCCTTTCCGGCAAGATAACAACCCTGCGCAAAACAATAGCACCAGCGAAATCACGGTGCCGGACCAAAGCCGTGACACGGTGGTTCGCGCGAGGTTCGGGCGTTTGCCGAAACGTTCGGCAAAATCGAGAATCGTGTCGATGCGTTTCATGATTTTTTTCCTTTCGTGTGAGGATTCGGAGCCGCGACGGTCACGGAGCGGTCGCGCAAGTGAAAACTTTTCCCGGTTCGACCGCTCGATTACTCTCGCGGCTCTGATTGGCAAGTCGAAAACTCATAAACCGCCGGGGTGACGGGGATGCCGTTCTCGCTTTGAAAATTCCGGTAGCTTTGCGAATTGATGCCGCCGTTGCGGAAGGCCAATCCCGTCGAAAGCGTCGGGGCAAGCACGGCGGAAAAAATGCCCGTGCAGAGCAAAACGTGTGCCCGCCACGGGGTTTTGACGACCCGATGCACGAGCAAAAGCGGCACACCGAGGCAAAGCGTCGATTGCCACAACGCGAACACCAGCCAAACGGCGGAAAAGGTCAACAGGGTGGTCATGGTTATTTCCTCCGTTTGTCGATCATCTTGCGGATTTCGTCGAGTTCTTCATCGCTCAGGCCGGTGTCGCTGATAAAATGCTGAAACAACAGCGTTTTACTGCCGTCGAGGAACCTTTCGGCAAAGGAGCGGAGTGAATCGCCGATGGCCTCGTTGCGGGGCTTCGTCGCGTAATAAATGTACGCCCGACCGTGTTCACCGCCCTGCAAGTGCGTGAGCCAGCCGGTTTTTTCGAGTTTCTGCATCGTCGCAAGGACCGTCGTGTAGGCCAATGGCGGCGAATCA
>WRMR01000449.1 GCA_009776995.1 Planctomycetaceae bacterium
AAATAAAATGGGACTCCGTTTACCCAAAATTCCACTTCGATAACGAATGATTATATTTTTAGTCAACTTACAGTTTTAGCCTGGACAAGGCACTAGGCCATATCCTTGCCTTCGATCATGAATTTCAGTTCCATCAATTGGGCAAGATCACGGAAATTGTCCATGTGATTGCCGTAGAACATGATCCGATGCAAGAGCGGCACCCAAGGCATTCCGGTGACGTTTCCACTCAAGTTTTCGAAAAGTTCGCGGGCAGTGCTGCTCGTAACCTCTGCGATGAACCGCGTGCGGCAACCCCGGTCCTCAAAGTCATAGCCGCCGCGCATAATGCCCGTCCCCACGAGAATTTCGTTGTTGTTTGACAACCTTGCCCAAGTCATCTCGCGGTCGGCATCGCGATCCATCAGCACTTCGAGAGCTACACCCCGTTCCGTCTCGGTGTGAGATCGGACAGCAAAGGGCAACCGTTCCGACTGCGGACCGTCCATTTTCGTCGGTGCGACACAATGAACACCAATGATGGCATTCAGCGACATGTCCAAATTCATGTTGAACATGAAGCCGGGAAGCCCCGTTGCATAGAGCATCAGCATCATCGTCAGTGCCGCATCCATGTCCGCCTGGCAGGTGCCGACCCCACCATCGTCCAGCGTGCGGCAGAGACTCAGACACGGAAAACCGATGTTTTCGATGATGCCGCCCAGACACTTCACCGTGATTGTCCGCGACTGATGCTGAATCATCAGTCTCTTCAGGGCAAAGTGAACCTTGCACGCCTTGATGATCTCCTCGCGGTTCGGTTCCCGGACCTCTTTGGCCGGTTTGATCCAGTAGTTTTCCGCTTCGGCAACGGCTTCCTCATCCGTAATCGTTTGGAAAACGTCAATGACTTCCTCCGGCGTGATGTGGACGATCTCTGTGCCGAATTTTTCCTTGATTTTGGCGTAATCGCAGGCAGCAGGAGAACCATCGGCACAGCCCGGTACGCCGACCACGATTAACCTGGCACTTTTCATCCGGACAGGTGCGCGGAGCAGACCGGCAAGCCGTTGAATTTCGTTGCGGTCCCGCGACACAGACATGATAATCTTTGCCCCGTTGCGTTGCTTGAACGGGACATGTCCCCAGTCGTGTCCGGCGAGCGGTTGCGAATAGACCGCAACGGGTAGCCCTGTCGAAGCAAAAATGTCAAAGGGTTGCGACCATCCCGCTGTCAAATGAATGACGAGCACCGCGTCGGCATTTTGCTCGACAATTTTGGGCAGAAGTTGGTTGGCTGCATTCGGATCGTTTGCAATATGGTCTTTGCCGATGAACTCAACATCGCCGAGTTTTTTGGCGGCGGCCTCCAAACAAGGAGCATAGACCTGCTGGATTGCGGCGGAAGAATCGAAACTCGGGCGGGGGTAAAACCCCTGGGTTCCGAGATAGACAACGTAAATCCTGACCGGCGGTTGCTTGCTCCATTCGCCGGTTAAATCCGGGGCTGCGGTTGCAGATGCCGACAGCGAACTAAAAAGTAGTCCCCCCGAAAGGGCTGTCGAGGCACCTAAAAAAGTACGACGGGAAATTCCGCTGCAAAGTTCACACATGGCTTGGTACTTTCTGATCAATGGGTGGAAGGGAAGTTATAGTGCAGTGTATTGTATAGAGAGGACAGTGGACATGAACCATCCAAGTCTGATACTCAATTGTATATTACCCTCTCTTTTCACGCAAGACAGGTGCTTTTCGAGGAAATGGAATCGAACGTACCGGAAAGTTTTTTGATACGGTATGCCTGGAAAACGATGATGGGCAAGTCAACTGGTTCAGATTGATGTACGCTATCAATTCCTGGCAGTAACCCCCCGAAGCAGTAACTCACAAGAATCGTTAATGCAACTCCATTAACAACATAAGTTTACGACGTGCCATTGAGAACAAACTGAGAACAGGAGCGAACAGGAGAGAACATTTTTTACTGCATCGAGTTTACTGCCAGAAACCCGTTCCCTGCTACGTTCTCGGTCGTGGGTGCGCGGGAGTGCGCGAGTTTGCGCGGTTTTGCACTTTCGGGGTGGGCAGAAAGATAACCGCGACAAAAAGAAAGCGGCCAGGAGTTTTTACGTAAACTCTTGGCCGCTATAGACTTATTTTACGCCGATTTGCCGTAAAGTCCGAATGGGCGATACAGGGCTCGAACCTGTGACCTTCTGGGTGTAAACCTGTCAAAGACTTGCCGTAAACCTTTTCTTATGCGTAACTTGCGGCTTGTACTCAAAAGTCGTTCACTGGTACGTTCTCTCCAGCCTACCAAAACCCTACCAAACCGCGCACCCAAGCGCAAATCCGCGCAATGCCTGACATTCTTTCGTACCAGCCACCCGTTCTTCCAATATTCACATGCGAGTTGGGTTCAATTTGTCAACCGTTGACTTTCTGAATGTCAGCCAGAAGGCGATGCGTTTCCAATAGCTTTGTCAATACAACTTGTTTATCTCACACGATTTAAGAGAAACAAAAAGAACCCATAACCTTCTGGCTGTTTGCCAGCCGTTGGCGTGTTTGGGTTTTCCCCTTTGTGGCCGCACACGTTGCCCCGTGCGGGCTTTTTCGGCTCTCGGCAAGGGTTGGGAGCACCCCAAGCCGTCCCCGGCTTGTCGGGCGGTTTTTTTAGTGTGACTAAACAAGGTTCAACATCACTCACGACTTGACACAACAGATTGCACAAAACGTAAAATCTGACAGGCAATTGGGATCTGTTCATGGTCGATACCAGTGCGACCGCCAAAAATCCTGGTCAAGTTGATAAGTATCGAACACCTGATTCGGATCGGTATCTTTCGGGATGATGTTATATTTTTTCATTTCCCGAACATAAGCTGGACGTGGAATGAAACCTGGCATGTCGAAACGTTTGATTTCGTCGAGGTGCCGTTTCGTCCGCTCAATCGCTGTCAGAACAGTTTGGTAACCGGGATCGTCCGTGCTCTCAAAAAGAGCCCTGCCACAGGATTCATACCCGCCAGCAGACTTCGCCAGAGGAGCAAGCAACACCAGGGAATCCTGCGGATTCGTCAAATTATACAGCATATCCCGCGAAAATTTTCGCCGGGCATCGTTGGGGGCCATCTGCTTATTCGGTCGATTGATAATGTCATCCGTGGGGGACAGCGCAATGGGCATGGCATTCTCTCTCGTATGGCATGACGTACAACGTTGTTGCAGGACTTCGATGGAAGCCTTCATTTCCGGCCAATCGAGGTCTGGACGACCATCCATACTGCTTGCCAGGTAACCGCCGACCATGCCGGTTCCCAGTGCGGCGTAGGTGCCAGGATAGGCTGCTCCGGCTTCGATCCACAGTTTTACCGTTTGCCGTTCCCGTTCCGAAAGATGGACGCCAAAATGCGACTCGTCGCAGTATTGTAGGAGTTTGCTTGACGAAGTTCCCAAAGCGTAGGGGGGAAAATTCCCCCCAACCACATTTCGACCATCGGCAACGAGCGACTTCATTGTGATCTCAATGAACGAAACTGTGTAGATCGGCGTTCGGTCACCAACCAGCGAAATGTTTCCGTTTCGTTCTTGCGCATGATGGCACGAAATACAATGCCGGTCCCAGAGCGGTTGTATGTCCCGTGGATAGTCGATCACATCGGGAATTCCAGTATAAGGAATCGGTTGGCTCGGCGGACGGCGGGTGGCAAGGAGAGTTGGCGATGCCGGTTGCGATGTCGCCGTGCGATGTTCATGGCACCCGATGCACGTCGTCGATTCGCCGGGCATGACCGTCAAAAAACTTTGCATGCGCTTGACGGACATGTCGTTTTCGTCCAATGCAACAAAAAAGAAACTTCGCAAAGCAGGAAGTTCCATGAAGGCGGAACCGTCTTTTTCAACAGGAACGGCACCGATAATTCGCACCAGCGTGTAGGTGCCGCCGTAGGTCATCGGTTCCATACTGCCGGAAAAATTGATCGGCTTCGGCAAGGTT
>WRMR01000450.1 GCA_009776995.1 Planctomycetaceae bacterium
TGATCGGCGATTCGATCACGCACGGCTGGGAAGGGCAGCAGTAAGTCTGGGACAAGTTTTACGCCGGTCGCAGGATTCTCAACTACGGGTTCAGCGGCGACCGTACCGAACACGTCCTCTGGCGTTTGCAACATTCCCCACTTGATGCCATCAACCCGAAAGCCGTCACGATCATGATCGGCACAAACAACATCGGGCACGGCAGCAGCACACCCCAGGACACCGCTGACGGCATTCGCGCGATTGTCGATCTCTTGCAGGAACAGTACCCGGACGCAAAAATTTTCGTGCTGTACGTTTTCCCACGTGACGAGCAACCGGACGGCGAACTGCGTCAAAAGGTCGTTGAGATCAACAGCCGTCTGCCGGAACTGGTCGGCAAACTCAAAAATGTGACGCTGATTGACTTCGGCCACCTTTTCCTGAACGATGACGGTGTGTTGCCGAAAGATATCATGCCCGACTTCCTGCACCCCAACAAGGAAGGTTACCTCATCTGGGCCAAAGCCGTCGAACCGATCCTCAAGCCGATTTTCCCGTGACGGAAAATATACGGCACAAGGTGCATTTTGGTCATGTTGAATCAAATCAATCTTAGCAATTGTGAACGTAACCGCAGGTTTTACTCTCTGTGGCGCGGTTTTTGCTATATTAACGTTGCTGTCATTTCGGCAGAAAATTAAAAATGCGCAAAAATCAGGATGGTGGGCCAATTGGGTGCAGTTCCTTCCGGTATCACGAGATTTTTCAATTCCTGGATTCCTTTGGGCAACCGAGGCAACCTGGCACGGTGGTCGTATGTCGTTGACCGCGTCAATGCGATGGAACCACGTCTGATGGGATTGTCCGACTACGACCTGAAAAAGGAAAGTCTGTCGCTCCGCTACCGCGCCAGGAGCGGCGAGCCGTTGGTCAAGTTGTTGCCGGAGGCTTACGGACTCGTTCGCGAGGCCGGGCGGCGAACCATCGGGATGCGACATTTTGACGTGCAGTTGCTCGGCGGAACAGCGGTTTTTCATCGTTCCATCGTCGAGATGCAAACTGGAGAAGGCAAGACGCTCACCGCGACGTTGCCGATGTATTTGTTCGCGCTGGTCGGACGCGGTTCGTTGCTGGCCACGGTCAACGATTACCTGGCCAAACGTGACGCGGAATGGATGCAGCCGATCTACAATACGCTCGGAATGCAGGTCGGCGTCATTCAAACGCAACAGCCGCAAGACCAGCGGCGCAAGGCTTACGCAGCGGATGTCACCTACGGCACGGCCAAGGAGTTTGGCTTTGACTTTTTGCGCGACCGTCTTCTGTTGCGGCAAATTCGCGATGGTCAGCACGACCTGCTCGGCGCGATGCTCGACAACCAGGGCGGTACCAAAGTGGCTAATGAAGACCCGGTGCAGCGTGAACCGTTTTTTGCGCTTGTGGACGAAGCGGACAGCATTCTCATCGACGAGGCCAGCACGCCGCTCATCATCAGTGCCATGCCGACCGAAGAGCAGAAAATGGAAGTCGAGTGCTACAAATGGGCCGCCGATACGGTCAATGAATTTGTCGAGGACGAGGATTACGAATACGATCACACGAAAAAAACGGTCGAACTGACGAAAAAAGGCCGTCTGAAAGCCCGCAATTTGCCCAAACCGGCGGCCATGGACACGACCGGCTTGTTCGATATTTACGAATTTCTGCGGCGCGCGATCAAGGTGGACCGCGAGTTTTTCCTTGACCAGCAGTACGTCGTGCGCGATGGTGAAATTGTCATTGTCGATGAGTTTACCGGGCGTCTCGGCGAAGGCCGCAAATGGCGGGAAGGCATTCATCAGGCGGTCGAAGCAAAACAGGGCGTCGAGATCACCGTCGCGACAGGTCAGGCGGCCCGTGTGACCGTGCAGGACTACTTCCGCCGCTTCGATAATCTGGCCGGCATGACAGGGACGGCGTTTACCTCACGCCGGGAACTGCGCAAAATTTACCGCACGAAAGTCGTGCAAATTCCCACGAACAAGCCCCCGCAACGCAAACGGCAGTCCACACGGGTTTTTTCCAACGAACGGTCGAAGTGGGACGCCATCGTCGCGGAAGTGTGCGAATTGCACGCAATGGGACGCCCGATCCTCATTGGCACGCGGACCATCGACAAGTCGGAAATTCTCTCGAAGTTGCTTGTTGAACACGGCATCGAACACGAAGTTCTCAACGCCAACCACATCGAGGAAGAAGCGGGTATTGTGGCCAGGGCAGGCGAACTGGCCCGCGTCACCGTCTCGACAAACATGGCCGGTCGCGGGACGGACATCAAGCTGACCGAAGAAATTGTCGGGCTGGGCGGTTTGCATGTGATTTGCACCGAAATGCACGACTCGGCGCGCATCGACCGCCAGTTGATCGGACGTTGCGGCCGCCAGGGCGACCCGGGCACCTTCCGGCAGTATCTCGCATTGGACGACGAACTGCTTGAAACGGCTTACGGTCCGAAAAAAGCGAAAAAATATCAGAAGCCGGGTTACAAGTCGGGCAAGGAATACAACAACTTCAAGGGCCGCTTCAAAAAGGCGCAAAGCAAGGTCGAACGCAAACGCTTCCGCGACCGCAAGACGATGATGTATTACGAAAAGGAACGCAAAAAAATGCAACTCGGCATGGGACAAGACCCGTATCTGGATACGACGAATTAGGATGTTCCGGCCGCGAATCAATGCCCTCACATGGGTCAATGCAAAAAATCACTTTGCGTACAATTTTTAGTGAACGGTGCCCTTGTCCAGGTTCTTTGAAAGACACGGAAACTGCTGAAGCGAAACGCGAAAACGGGAAGCATTGAGCAAGGAGCCTTGCAGAAATGAATCGTCACACTTTCAGTCGTGACAAAAACAACCGAAAATCCGCCGTTCGCGCGTACTGCGAGCGGCAACCGATCTTTGACAATCAGAGAATCAGATTCGTTCGACTTTGATGATGGGCAGATGTCGCCTGCCTTCCAGAAATTCGAGTTTCACCTTGACCTTCGCTCCTGCTCGTCCGGCAACGCACATTCGCGGCCTTGCACAGGGTGTCGAGTCCTGGCAGTAATCCCCGATAGCAGTAAAAAACAAGAATCATTAATACAAGTCTCATAACAACACATGCCGATGCACCCAAGATGAGTATTGCTGATTCGCCCATTTCAAGCCTTGCGGGTAGAATGGACGGGAAAGACATGGACGGGCAAGCTTTGACGGTATTTTTCCCGGTAAATTTCCATGAGCGACTTCGGCAATATTTTTTTATCCCGCAACGACCTTGATTCATTGTCGGTTCCGAAGAATCGGCTGGAGCCGCAGTATGCCGATACGTATCACGTTTGGCGGGAAAAGAAAGATGATACATCGCGGGAGAATCTGCTTCAGACGATCACACCTGCCATCGAACGAACGGTTCGCGGTATCCACGGTGCCGATCCGAATTACATGAAGTTGCAGGGGAAGATTCTCGCGATGAAGGCAATGGACCGGTATGACCCGGAACAAAGCTCGTTGGAAACTTACCTCACACATCAACTCATGCCTCTGCGCCGCAAGGCACGGCAGCAAATGAATGTCTTGAGCATCCCGGATCGCCTGCTCATGGCATCCCAGCAATTGGAAAGTGCGGAAACAGAATTACAGGACGAATTGGGACGAATGCCGACGACGCTGGAACTTTCGGACCGGCTTCATATCTCTGCGAAACAGATCGAACGGATTCGCCGGATGACACATGCCCGGAACACCGGGAGTTATCTCACACCGGACGACGAGGGTACAGTCGGCGGGAACATGGAAGTCGCGAGAAACCTTCGACACTGCCACACACCCAAAATCTTCGTGAGTCGTCTGACGGCAGCGGATTGTATTTTACGGATGTCGTCGTCCATGCCAGAACCGCCGGAGCGTCGGGCAATCTGGTTCGCGGCACGGAACTGCCGCTGTATCAAAGTGCGATCCCGTATTTTGT
>WRMR01000451.1 GCA_009776995.1 Planctomycetaceae bacterium
TGTGCGCGCCCGGTGTCGCGATTTCGGTCATCGGCTTCGGTTCGGCGGTTGATTTTTGCGTGTCCTGTGCGCCGATTTCCGCTTTTTCGGTGTTCGCCGCGTAGCCGCAGGCGCAATGCACGATCTTGTCCTCACCGTTCGTCGACGGGAACATGAACTCATGGCTGGCGTCACCGCCGATCGGCCCCGATTCCGCCTCGACGGGCAGATACGGCAGGCCGCATCGGGTGAAAATCCGGCAATACGCCGCATACATCGCGTCGTAACTCCGGTTGAGCGATTCCAGCGACGGGTCGAAACTGTAGGCGTCTTTCATCAGAAATTCGCTCGTGCGTAATACGCCGAAACGCGGCCGCTCCTCGTTGCGGAACTTCGTTTGAATTTGATACAGCGTAATCGGCAACTGACGATAACTCGCCACGTAGCGTGACACAATGTCGGTGATCGTCTCCTCGTGCGTCGGGCAGAAGACGACCGGCACTTTTTTCCCGCCTCGCGGCAAATCGGCCTTGATGAGTACGTTGCCGAAGGCCTCGACGCGGTTCGTTTGCTCGTACAGCGAAACCGGTGCCAGAGCCGACATGTGCAACTCGACCGCCCCGGCGGCGTCCATCTCTTCGCGCACAATGGTTTCGGCCTTGCGCAACGCCCGCCAACCGAGCGGCAAATAGCTGTATGCCCCGGCCATGACCTGTGAGATCAAACCCGCGCGGAGCATCAAAACGTGACTCGGGATTTCCGCCCCCTCGGGCGTTTCCTTCATGGTCGGTATCAGTGTCCTTGTCCAAAGCATTTTTATTATCTTTCGTCAAATATGTCCAGCTACGGATTAATTAATCAACAGAATTTAGACAGATGTCCGCAGATTCATTGAAAAAATATCTGTTACATCAGTAAAATCTGTTGATATAGTTGATAGTATGAGTCTGTGACCAAGAATGATTCATTGTTGTTTCAATTCTTCCAGTTCCGCTTTCAGTTGCTCGATTTCCTGTTGCTGGGCAAGAACGAGCTGGGCAACTTGCCAAAGAATTTTGGCGGTCGTTCCAGATTGGAATTCGTGTAAAACGGACCTCCACCCATGAGCAGCACTCTTGAGTTTCGGCATCAACTCCAGCAGTTCCGCCGCCAGTTCTTCGCTTGATTTTTGGGAAGCGTCACTCATGCGTGTTCTCCTTGTTGCATGTGCATTTGCCTTAAGCATGTCTCATTAACCGACATTTTGGCATTGTAACCGATTTTGCGCATAAAACAAGGAAACGCCCAGCCGGATTGCTTCAGGGCGTGGGAAAATAATTTGTACACTCTGCATTGACCCTGTGCCAATCCGTAACTGAAACAGGGACTCAAATTCCCCGCTCTTGGGCGTTCCATTTCACCTTTTGTTTTACGGCAGTTTTGTGGTATAATTCAAAAGATCGTCGGTTTCTTTCAACCGCGTCGCAGGACAACGCGGCTCCCCCTCACACCTCACACCTCACCCCTCTCACCTCACCATGATTCACCCTCTGTTGCCGGAATTGATCGCGTTGCAACAGCGTGACGGCTATTTGCGTCACGCGGCGTTAGCCGCATTGAGTGAACGTCTCGGCATTCCGCTCAACCGCGTTTACAGCGTTGCGTCGTTTTACCGGATGTTCCGCTTTTCGCCTTGCGGGAAGCATCATATCAAGGTCTGCATCGGCGCGGCCTGTTATGTCAAAGGTGCGGAAACGCTCTTTGACGCCTTTGCAACACACCTGAAAATCCCGTGTGCAGGGCATCAGACAGACACTTCGCCTGATGGTATGTTTACGCTGAGCAAGGTGAGTTGCCTCGGCTGCTGCATGTTGGCCGTTGCGGTGCAGATCGACCGGCATATTTTCGGGCATGTCACGCCGAACATGGTGCCGCATGTCCTCAGGGACTTTTTGCGATTGTCGCAAGAGGAAACAGTAGTCCGAAGCATAAACGACGGGTTCCAGGAGAAACCGTTCCAGCCGGAAGTGCGCATTTGCCGGTGTTCGTCGTGCCGCGCGGCAGGAAGCGCGCGGGTTTACAAGGCTGTTGAGTCGCAGCGTCGCAAGGGCGGCTTCGATTTTGCGATCAAGGAGGTCGGCTGTCACGGCATGTCGTACCGCTCGCCGCTGGTCATGGTCGTCGCCGAAGACGCCGTTTATCATTACGACCGGATACGCGAACACGAAGTGAAAGCGGTGTTGGCAAATCATTTCACGCCGGCCAGTCACTTGCGCCGCGTTGTCTGGCAAGGCAAGGCGTTTCTCGACACGGTTTACCGCCGGAAAAGTTGCAGCTTTTCCGAAAAAACATCATTGGCGGAAACGCTCGACGACACGCGACTGGTAACACGCAACAGCGGGATCACACACCCGGAGTCACTCGACGAATACCGTGCGAATGGCGGTTTCGTTGCCTTTGAAAAGGCGGTCCACATGACGCCGCTTGAAATTGTCGAGCTACTGGAACGCTCGAAATTGCGGGGACGCGGCGGCGGCGGATTTCCGACGGGGCGAAAATGGCGGTTAGCCTTGGAATGCAGAATGCAGAGTGCAGAATGCAGAATCAATGCAGAATGTGGAGTGCCAGGTGAAGAATGCGGGGCGATCAATGAAGAATGCAGGACGCAGGGTGAAGAATCTGTGAATGGCAATCACTCTGCATTCTGCACTCTGCATTCTGCATTAAAAGTTGTCATTTGCAACGCCGACGAAGGCGACCCCGGTGCGTTTATGGATCGCATGTTGCTTGAATCGTATCCGTATCGCGTACTGGAAGGCATGTTGATTGCATCGCGTGTACTCGGTGCGAAAGCGGCCATCATGTACATCCGCGAGGAATACACGCAAGCCATCACGGTGCTGGAAAAAGTGATTGCAAGTCTGAAAGAGGCGGGATATTGCAAGCGGCTTGGAGAAGACTTTGATCTCGTGCTTTTTCGCGGGGCGGGTGCCTTTGTCTGTGGTGAGGAAACGGCACTGCTCGAATCCATCCAGGGCAATCGCGGCATTCCGCGCAAGCGTCCGCCGTTTCCCGTGACCTGCGGCCTGAACGGTGTGCCGACGCTGATCAATAATGTCGAGACTTTTGCCTGTGTGCCGATGATCCTGGCCGATGACGGCAAAGCGTTTCAGGCCATCGGGACAGAAGCCTCACGCGGAACCAAGGCGTTTGCACTGGCAGGCAAGGTGCGGCAGGGCGGGTTGATTGAAGTGCCGATCGGGGTTACGATTGGGGAGATTGTCGAGCAACACGGCGGCGGTGCGGAGGAAGGTCACACGATCAAGGCGGTGATGATCGGCGGGCCTTCCGGCGGGTGTATTCCGCAAAGGCATTTCGATCTGCCGGTCGATTACGAAACGCTGCAAAGCCACGGGGCCATGATGGGATCGGGCGGTCTGGTCGTGCTGGACGAACGCGACTGCATGGTGGACCTGTCGCTGTATTTTCTGCGATTTCTGCGAGACGAGTCGTGTGGCAAATGCGTGATGTGCCGCGAAGGAGTCGGCCGTCTGTGCGATCTGGTCGAACAACTCACGCGGAACGTTGTGAAAGACGATGCGTTGCTGGCACGAATCGAAACGCTTGCCCGACACATTCAGCAGGGTTCTCTCTGCGCGCTCGGACGCACGGCACCGAACATGGTCCTGAGTACGTTCCAGGAGTTCCGGCAGGAATTTGAAAGTCATGTCCAAAACGCCTGCCCCGCCGGAAAATGCCGGGAATTGACCGGATTTCAGGTGTTGCCCGAACGGTGCATCGGTTGCACCAAATGCGTGCAAAACTGTGCCGCCAACGCCATCGATTGCGTTGTCCTCGAATCATCACAGATCATTTCTGAAAAATGCGTCAAGTGCGGCGTCTGTCGTGTTGTTTGTCCGCAGCAGGCGATAGACAATGTATGTCAAGCGGTGAATGGCTGGCAAGGCAGGGCGGCCACGCCGTGACCGCCGCCACGTTTCA
>WRMR01000452.1 GCA_009776995.1 Planctomycetaceae bacterium
TACCAGATGGAATCATCGACAGCACCGGTGAAAAAGAATTTCATGATGCGCTTCATTTTGTTTCTGGGGGGCATCATTCACGGGGCGTTTGCGTCCGGCGGTCCGTTCGTCGTATTTTATGCCTCGCAAGCCTTGAAAGATAAAACGTTGTTCCGTGTGAGCATCTGTCTCCTCTGGCTTTGCCTAAACACGATATTGCTGATGGAGTGGACCATCGCCGGAGTTTGGACACAAAATGACGGGTATATCCTCAAACTCCTGGTTGCAACGCTCCCTTTTTTACTTGTCGGAATTATCATCGGCAATTATTTGCATCACCGCGTCAGTGAGTATGTTTTCCGTTTGATAGTATTCGCCCTCCTGTTGGGAACAGGCTTCATTGTGATGCATGATGTTCTGTTGAGAATCTAGATAACGGTTTGCCAAAAAACTGGCAATGGTGAAAGGTGAAAAATGACGAAAACCAGTGAAAAATGTTTTTGTAACACTCAACGTGACATGGACACAACCCTCGTAATATAAAAATCTCCTCTTGTTTTTCCCGGTGTTTCGGTTAAAATCTGACGATGGGGCAATTTGACGTTGTATTCGAGTTCCCATCCCTCACACTTACCATCTTAGAAATGAAGATCACAGATTCTCAATGGAAAGAATTTGACCGGCTTGCCGCCGAGTTGCGTTATGTCGTAACCGACATGATTTGCCGGAGCGGCAGCGGTCACATCGGCGGTGCGCTTTCACTCACCGAAATTTTGGTAACGCTTTATTACCGCTCCATGAACGTCAAGCCAGGCGAACCGCAGTGGACGGACCGCGACCGCCTGGTTCTCTCGAAAGGCCATGCGGCACCCATTTTGTACGCCGTGCTGGCCTACAAAGGATTTTTTCCGAAAGAGTGGCTTGGTACCCTCAATGCGGACGGGACGAAACTTCCCAGTCACGCCGATGCCCGAACCGTGCCGGGAATTGATATGACAACCGGTTCGCTCGGTCAGGGACTGTCCGCGGCCTGCGGGATGGCACTTGCCGCGAAAAAAGAGGGGCGGCGTAATCACGTCTTTTGCATCATCGGAGACGGTGAAACCAACGAAGGCCAGAACTGGGAAGCCGCTATGTTCGCCGCGCACTGGAAACTTGATAATCTTGTTGCGCTCACCGATTACAATAAACTTCAAATCGACGGCACCACCACCGATGTTCTCGACCTGGAACCGCTTGCGGACAAATGGCGTGCCTTCGGCTGGAACGTCTTGGAAACGGACGGACACGACTGGGACGAACTGTACACTCGCATCGAAGAGGCGAAAGGTCTGAAAAACGGCAAGCCGGTGATGATGATTGCACACACAATCAAAGCGAAAGGCTGTACCGTCGTTGAAAACCAGGTCGGAAGTCACAACGTCAAGATTCCAGACCGCAAAACTCATGACCAGTACCTTGCCGCAGTTGTCGGCGGACCATTTGAACTTCCTTATTGATTGCAGTAAACGGGCATCGAACATCGGGCATCGGGTACAGGATGAGGTGATAAGCAAAAAACGTTGTGACAATCCTTTACTCTTTTTCCTTCCCAATGTTTTCTACCTGATGCCCGATGCCCTTAAATTCAACCCCAATTAACCCTAATGCCAATACTTCATGAACAAGAAATGCGGTTCGTTTACGGACAGATTCTTAACGAACTCATTGAACAAAACAACCGGGTCTTTTGCCTTGAGGCGGACCTGAGCAAAGCGTCGGGAACGAATCCGACCGTGCTGGAAAAACATCCCGGCAACTTCATCAATTGCGGTGTCGCCGAGGCAAATATGATCGGTGTCGCCGCCGGTTTGGCCTGCGACGGCATGATACCGTTTTGTGCGTCGTTCTGCTGTTTCGCCTCTCGCCGGGTGTACGATCAGATTACGCTCAGCGTCGCTTACGCGAACACAAACGTCAAGGTCGTCGGAACCGGCCCTGGTGTTACACAAGGTCCGAACGGCGGTACGCACATGTGTTTCCAGGACCTCGCCATCATGCGGGCGATGCCGAACATGCAGATTTTCAGCCCCTGCGATGTTTACGAACTTCGCGGTGTCATGCACTATATGGTGTCAAACTACGGCGGGATGTACTTGCAGCTCCTCAGACCACGTATTCCGGCGGTTTTCGATTCGTCTTATGAATTCCAGAATGGCAAGGCACGCCGTCTTGCCGAAGGAAATGACATCACGCTTGTTTCAACCGGTTATGCGACGCATTTTGCGTTACAAGCGGCGGCGGAATTGAAAAAAGACGGGATCGCCGTTGATCTGCTTCATTGTCCAGGCATTAAACCGTTTCCCGAAGCCGATTTGATCGAATCGGCACGGCGGACCGGAGCGGTCGTCTGCGTGGAAAACCAAAGCATCCTCGGCGGTCTGGGGGGCATCGTTTGTGAAACGCTTGCCGAACATTGCCCGACGAAGGTGAAACGGCTTGGGGTTCCCGACCGATTTGGCGAAGTCGCCACGGAAGAATACCTGTTCAATAAACATGGATTCAGCAAAACGCACATCCGGGAAGCGTGCCGTGAATTACTCAAGTAGGACATCGGGAATCGGAAAAGGTTTGCCGCTCATTCCCTATGCCCTATTCACTATGCCCTATGCCCTAAACAAAGGAAAAAACATTATGAAAATCATTATCGGAGCACCCGTTAAAGGGTTTCAACTGAAAACCGTCCTCTCGCAGTATCTTGCGGACCGGGGACATGAAATCATCGATGTTGGTTGTTACGAAACCGACCGTTTCGTCAAATACCCGTCGATTGCGGAGCGTGTCGCCAGTGCCTTACGGGAAGGTGCCGCACCGCTTGCGATCAATCTCTGCGGCAGCGGCACCGGTGCGGCGATCAGCATCAACAAGTTTTCCGGCGTCCTTGCGTGTGCCTGCGAATCGGTGAAAACCGCCGTGCTTTGCCGCGTGGTCAACGATGCCAACTGCCTTTGCATGGGGGAGGATATTGTTACGGAATCGCTCGCCTGCGAAATGGCCGAGGCGTTCATCGGGGCGGCGTTCCAGGACAACCCGAATGTTTCCCCGGAAATCCGCGAGTTCTGGAAAGAAGCCCGGGACGAAATGATCGCCAAGGGCTCCCCCGCCCAAAATCGCGAAATCGAAATGCTCTAAATCTTATCGGTGATTGAAAAATTGACGCAGGGGAGTGGAATGGAAGCGGTGTGTTTTTTTGGGGAACACAAAAATGAACAAAACTGACACGCAAAAATGGAAAGAGGACATTGCAAAGTCTGTCGATTTTTACAATCAGTGGTTTCTTGAGTTTGCGCCGAAAGCCTATTTGGAAACGAGGCATCAAACATCGGAAAAGGTTGAAAATGCGTTTCGGCTGACCAATGATTTGCGAGATTTGACCGCCGAAATACTACGAAACAATCCTGCGATTCTTCCGGCCTTACGAATGTCAACTTGTCCTCCACTTGCCAGAGACCGGTTGATTAACTTGGCCAATGTTTCTCCCAGCCTCGTGAAATCTCTCGAAAATGGTAAGTTACCGGTCAGAAAGAATGAGGCGGAGGTCACGGAACAACTCAAGCGGATCCTCCAAATGATTTCTCGGCTTCTTGATCCGACAATCCTGGGTTGGTTGTCTGAAAGGGAAACCTCTCCTGGTGAAGCAAGAACCCGTGCCGCCTCCGTCATTGCCGACCGGCTCTGTGGTTCGGAAGCCGACCCAATCATTCGGAACGCTCAGGAACAACGTCAGTTGACGTTGCTCGAAAACTGGCTTTTGCACCGCAGATACCAAAAAATTGATCGTCAAAAATACGATTCGATTACCAACATTCCAGCAGGTTTTTTTGGAATTCGATATAGTGTTTTGGTCGAGCGGCAGGCGGTCAAGCCGATCCAAATTCCCGTTGATTTAGTCGTGCGGCCGTTCAAAAAGCAAAAAAACAAACAGATTGTGCTTATTGAGG
>WRMR01000453.1 GCA_009776995.1 Planctomycetaceae bacterium
TTGATTTCAGTAGGTGAAATGTTTTTGTACAATATTGTGTGGTGGCCAAAAAAAATCTCTTGTTTTCAAACCAATTTCAGGGTATAATTATTGGGACACTGACAATACACGGCACGGAGGTATCCGATGGGCAAAAAGCGAATCAAAAAAGGCGATTATAGGGTCACGCACGATACGTTTTTCGACGAAACCTTCGGGATGCCGAGTTTCGGCGTTGCGTTTTTGAAGGCGAAGTTGCCGCGCAAGATACGGAAGCAGCTCGACCTCGATAAACTGACCGTCGTGTGGAAAAAATTCCGTGACGAATTGTTCCGTGAGACGCGGCCGGATATTGTGTACAAGGTGCCGATTCGCGGAACTGACGAACACGTCAACTTTCATGTGATAGTCGAGCACAAGTCATTCGACGATCACTCGACGATTTTTCAGTTGTGGGGATATGTTCGCCAACTGTGTGTCCAGGATGCCAAAGAACGCCTGACCGATCCGGAAACGGAGGAACGTAAGGGCTGGCCGAAAAATTTTCAGCTATCGCCGGTCATCCCGATCATCATTCATCATGGCCCCACGCCGTTTTCGGGCAAGACGCAACTGGCCGACCTGTTTTACGAGATACCGGGCATCAAAGAGTACCTGCCGCATTTGCAGGCGATTTTGGTTGACCTGTCGACCATTGAAGAAGAGAATTTACCTCGCGACCCGAACGCACCGGAGTTGTTCGTCGTGTTGCTGATTATGAAGGTCATTTTTAACAAAGACCCAGAGACGATCATAGACAAATATGAAGAAATCCTTGATGAGCTGAAACCGTACTCACAGATGCCGAGGTATCGCGAATTGATTCGCAAACTATTGTATTATGTGGCGTACAATGTTGAGATGCCCGAAGCGGGCGTCACCAGAATGGAAAACAAAACCCGTGAAACAACAGGAGATAAAACCATGCCATCAGTGGCACAAGTGTTTACAGACAAAGGTAAAGTTGAAAGTAAAGTCGAAGCTATCCTCGATGTACTTGAAGGTCGGTATAGTGAAGTCCCGCAAGCGACTAAAGTTGCTGTTGCTAAAGTCACTGATCTCGCGGTACTTCGTCGATTGACCATTCTTGCCTCAAACTGCAAGTCGCTGGCTGAGTTCAAAAAGGCGTTGAAGTGAGCGAGGCGACTTTGAGGGTAAATTTGCCTTGTCAGTCGCCCAGATGAACAGAATTCTCATTCACAACGGCACACAAATGTCGGAAATGACCTGTGCGTTCTCAAAGGTCATTGCCAAACGCGGATGACCTGTTGCCTGAAAAATCTCAAAGGCTGTATTTCTGACAACGAGAAACGCCGGTTGCCAAGTAACCGCGCACGCGTTTTTCCCACATTCGCCGCAGGAGAGCGTACTCCAATTCGGCGTAATCTGAAATATTTCCAAAAAACTCCCCAGGTCTGACAAGAGCTGTCAGGGGCAGACTCCACATGGAATTTGAGCTGGTGTACAATGACTCGCATGAGATTTGACGTTGTTGAGCAAACACGATTCAACCTTATGCGGGCATTGATATGGGACAGAAACCAACACAACTTGAACGACAATGGCGATTAATTCGCCTTCTTTCGGAAACGCCGGACGGGTTGCCGCTGAAAACTCTTGCGGAACGCCTGAAAACCACGGAGCGAACCATCCATCGCGATTTGGTCGAACTCCAGGAGGCGGGTATCCAGTTACAGGAACAGACGCAGCAACATGGGCGGAAATACTGGCAAATGAGTGTTCCGTTGAAGCAACTGTCTTCATTCCGTTACGATGAAGCGGCAGCGTTGTATCTTGGCCGACGATTCCTTGAGCCGCTCATGCAGACTTTTCTCTGGGAGGCCGCCGATTCCGCGCTCAATAAAATCCGGGCGCAACTCGGTTCGCAAATGGCACGTTCGCTTGACCGGCTGCTTGATGTGTTTCCTGATATGAAAAGCCATTGGAGTCGATGTGCCGACAAGGCGGCCATGATTGAAGAACTGGTTTTCGGTTGTGAAGAGCGACGGGAAGTGAAGATCACCTATCGGTCGCTCGCGGCGGAAGACGAGGAAACTTACGCGATACGGCCTTACGAGTTGGCGATTTGCGGTGGGACGATTTATGTCACGGGATATTCGTGCAAAAGTCGCGGTATCCGGCAGTGGAAGCTCGAACGCATGAGTTCCGCCCTGGCGACAAATGTCAAGTTCGAGAAGCCAGTTGACTTTGAGTTCTCAGCCTTTGCGTCGCCGGATGCCCCGGTGCAAAAAATCCGCATCGTGTTCGACCGCAAAGTTGCCCGATTCGTGCAGGAACATCGCTGGCATGAATCGGAAAGGATCACCGAACGTCCCGACGGCTCGCTGCTGGTCGAGTATGAACTGGCCGAAACAGTGCTCATCAAAACCCGACTCCTGAGCTACGGTTGTCACGCCGAAGTGCTTGAGCCGGAGTCGTTGCGCAAGGAAATGCGCGAGGAAATTGAATTGATGCGAAAACAGTATGCAGTTCAGGTTGAAACGAAATAGACCAATGGCAAGGCTACAAAAACGAAAAACAAGGACAGGAGAAGTTTACCGGATTCAATTCTACTGGCTGGACTACAAACACAGTTGTTGGGGGGATGTCTGGAGCATTGACTGGTGGGGAGAACTCAGAAATATTTATCTTGGTGAAGGTGAAATCAATAAAAAAACTGCGAAAACAATTTGCACTCGTGTGGCACAAATACAACACTACAATATACTTTGGCTGCCGTACGGCCTCATCAACCGCACGCTTGAAGGCGATTTGAAGACGTATCAATAGCCACCGGGAATGTGAGTGACCGGTTTGATCACATTACCCGTCGTTTAACCCATCGCTTACGCTCCGGGCTGTTATTCTTGTGCGAACTATTACCACTTTTCTACAATCACAACCATGAACAAAAAAACCGAAAAAGACATCGTGCTCTATTGCCTGAACAATCTTCTGGCACTCCGGGAAACGTGCGAAGTGCGCAGGCTGTACGACTGGTTCGAGGAAATCGCGCCGGAACTGCTTGGCATGGACGTCGAGGCACTTTGGGAAGACAAGCGGAATTCGTGGCGGCGCGACGAACAGCCGAAAAAAACTGCCGCGCAACCGCCAAACCATGCGTCAACTGCTCGAAGGGGAACGCGGGCGATTGGTTTACAATGACACGGTCTCGGCCATCACCGAAGCGTTTCACATCGCGCCGAAATATCACGAAGTTCTCGCACTGCGAATCTATGCCACGATGATCCCGATGCTGACGCGGCTGCTTGATTCTCGTTGTTCGGGGGATCGGCGTCGTGTGAAGGCGGCCATCGCAGGGCTTTCGGTCTATGAATACGAAAAACTTTTTGCGTCCGGCAGCGAATTGGTGGAAAAAGGACTCTTTGAAGGCAGTCTGCGTTATGGCGATGACTGGAGAATCGGGATGACCGGGACGCTGAAGGAGATCATCTTTTCGCATTGCAAAACGCCGCGCGATGTCAAACAGGTGATCCTCGGCAAGCCGCTCAAGGCGACGCTACGGCCACGCGATTTCGAACATGTTACCGACGAGTACGACTGGCTCACAACGCTACTTTCAAACGCGGTGTCAAAACAGGAACAAGGCGTCAACGTATTGATTTACGGCAAGCCCGGCACCGGCAAAACTGAAATGGCAAAGAGTCTTTGCCGTGAGATTGAGGCATCGCTCTGTATGCCGTTTCGACTCGTCATGCGGAAGAACGCAGCGAACGGGAACGTCGCAATGATCTTGCCGCTGCACTGTGCCTCTTGCAGGACGACGACAATTCCGTGCTGCTCATGGACGAAGCGGAAGATGTTTTCGCGGCGTCTTCGGAATACGACGGACTGTTCAGGATGTCCTATTCCAAATCGGCACCCAAGTCGAAGCTGTTTTTCAACCGACTGCTCGAAACAAACACAGTGCCG
>WRMR01000454.1 GCA_009776995.1 Planctomycetaceae bacterium
ATGGTGTGACGCAATGATTCCTCGCTGGCCATGTTGATATGCCCTTCGGCGAGGTCCGTGCTTGAGTTACCGTCTTTGGTGGCAATGTAATAAATGTCACGCCAAACCGTCAGGTGATTGACGCGGACTTCGGCATTTCTGGTACCGATGGCCGCAGGGGTTAGATCGCGCACAGTGGGACCGCGATCTGCCGGAAGTGTATATTCCCCCTTGTGTTCGGGAAACACAATTTCACGCGAATTGACGAAAAGTCGTAATTGGTCGTCGATATTGGCGAACATCACTTGCCAGGTTCCGGTTCCTTGGATTGGCGTTTCCGCAACAACCTGTTTGAATTCCGGGACACCGGGAATCGTGAGCGTCGCTGTCCCTTTTTCGATGTTGAAATGGCAGTCAAAAGCCATTCCCCCGCCGATCAGTTCCAAGACGACTTCACCTTCGGGTTTTCGTACTGTCAATTCGCACTCGATGGCCAGGTCACGCACCCAGTTGACGCCCAAATCATGGACTTTCGGTGTGCAGGCGTATTCCATTTCCTGTTTTCCGTCACGGACAACTTCACGCCGAAAAATTTGTTTCTCATCGTCCGTTCTGCCAGTCGAGCGTTCATAGGATTTGCGTTCCTGGTCTGAAACTGAACGCCAAAGGTAGGAGTTATAGGCCGTGAAATCCGTAATCAACTGGGGGGGAATCGGTTGCATAATGGGATCAAATTGCCCATTTTTGTACAAAGACCAATCACTCGTGGTGGGAATACAGTGACGATAATTCAGCCAAGTAAAGTCCTCGGTGGGTGTCGAAGAAAAGGAAATATTATCTTCCGTCAGCCATTGGCCGGGACTCTGTTGGGGTGTATTTTCAAAGTGCGTGATACGAATGGTTTGCGGAACAACACGCCGGGTGTTCTGCCAGATGTTGGCCTGTTCCGGCCCGGTCGTGTGAGTCGTCAATTGATCGTCCTTATGCCAACGGGTCGGAAAACCGCTCGCAATGTGTTCGGGTTTCAAATAATCATTGCAATGGACCATTTGAAGCATCGACCGCATGCGGTGGGCAGGCTTTCTGGCAATTTGAAACTCGGACTCCCCGGCTTTTTGAACGTAAACATTGCCGTTGTGAATCGCCAGCGTTTCGTTTTCCAATCCGACAACCCGTTTGATATAACTGGTTTGCGGATCGCCGGGATAGCGAAATACCGTCACATCCCAGCGATTCGGCTGACGAAAATTGAGCGTATATTTATTGACAAGAATATTGTCGCCGCGAAAAGACGGGTAGTTCCTGCCTTGAGGATTCTCAGGGCCGATGTAAGCGGTGAAACGACATTGGGGGCAAGTTCCCCCAAAGACGACCCGATTGGTGTACTTATTCTCTGCCGCGTCAAACTCCTCACTGGCACTGATTGTGTAACGAAAACCACATTCAGGACAATAATAATCTTTGTGTCGCCCCATCAGCGTCGGAGCCATCGACCCGGTCGGAATACTGAATAGCTCGCCCTCAAATGTGCGGAAGAGGAACGCCAAAACAAACGCAATGGCAAAGGTCTCAACGATTTCCCGCACGAAATACAGCGTTTTCTCAAATTCGCTTGCACACCGTTCCTGCGAACGCTCGAACGCCGCCGTTGGCTCTATTTCGACCTGGTTTCGGATTTTCGGCTTATTTTTGCTCATGGGCAATCGACTGACAAAGGGATGACATGAGGAATAATGGACGGCACAATAGCCCGGCAAGATAAATTATCGCAATTTCAGCCGTTGTGTCAACATCGTGACAGGAAACCTGCATCACTCAAAGGCTCTTTTGCCAACAGACGTGAAATTGTGGCATTCGCAAACGCCACATCACACGACCAACGGAACATCAGGGCATCCTAACACCTCAGCCTGAAAATTCCACGGCAGTTCAAGACAGACAAGAAAATACCTCCGATCGACGGGATCGATTACAAGCGCACACTCCCTGAACCCATCATTGCCAAGATGCTTGGGACTCACGCCAAAATAAGTTGTTTGGTAAGTCAGAGCCGCGGCGGTAACGGAGCGGTTATTCCGCTTGATAACTCTCGCGGCTCTGATGAAAATGCACAAGTGATTTTTGCGAGACTCCTTAGCACGACAAGCACATCCGGGTTGCCATGCGACGTCAAGGGGAGTGGTGCCATATTTGACATGACCGTGACCAAACCTTGAAGGTTCACGACGTTTCGCGTTGAAAAGTGAACCCGGTTTGGTCATAATCCACGGTGAACGTCGCTTTCGGATTGACCGCGTGTTGGTCAAGGCCTTCCTTGAGCATCATCACGGCGAGCGGGTTTTGGACTTGACGCTGGATGACCCGTTTGAGCGGTCGCGCACCGTACATCGGATCATAACCCTGCTCGCAAATTTCGTCCAGTGCGGCTTGCGTGACGTTGAGTACCACGCCCTGCTTGGCCAGCATGGATTGCAAATGCGTGATTTGCATGGTGACGATCTTCGCAATTTCTTTCTTGCGCAAGGGGTGAAACACAATGGTTTCATCGATCCGGTTCAAAAATTCCGGCAGGAGTTGCGACCGCAGAATTTCGAGTGCCGCTTCCCTGACATCCTCTTCACTGCCGCCCTCGCGGGTGATTTCCTGAATCGCTTGGCTGCCAAGATTCGAGGTCATCACGATGATCGTGTTTGTGAAATCGACCGTGTGCCCCTGGTTGTCGGTCAATCGTCCGTCGTCGAGCATCTGCAACAAAATGTTGAACACGTCGCGGTGAGCCTTTTCGATTTCGTCGAATAGCACGACCGCGTAAGGCCGCCGGCGCACGGCTTCGGTGAGGACGCCGCCTTCTTCATAGCCGACATAGCCGGGAGGGGCACCGATCAACCGACTGACCGAGTGCTTTTCCATAAACTCGCTCATGTCAATGCGAACCATCGCGTTTTCGTTGTCGAACATCGCCTGAGCCAGTGCCTTGCACAGTTCGGTTTTCCCGACGCCGGTGGGTCCGAGAAAAAGAAATGAACCGATTGGCCGTTTCGTGTCCTGCAAACCTGCGCGACTCCGTCGCACGGCATTGGCAATTGCGTCCACCGCTTCGTCCTGGCCGATGACGCGCTGGTGCAAGCGTTCTTCAAGCACGAGCAACTTGGCCCGTTCGGTTTCCATCATGCGCGATACGGGAATGCCCGTCCACGCACTGACGACCTCCGCGATTTCTTCCGGCCCGACCACCTGCCGTAACAGCCGATGGACTTTTTCTCCGCTTTCGTCTTCCTTCTCCAGCGTTTCGAGCTGTTGTTTGAGCCGCTCAAGCTGCTGATCAAGTTCGCGAAGCCGCTGATACTGCTTTTCATCGACCCTTCTTCGTGCGGATTGCTCATCATGGATCATGGTTTGGAGTTGCTTGAATTCCGCTTCCAAAGCCGCCTGTTGACTTCGTATCCAATGCACATCGCCGACGCCGCTTTTTTCCTTTTCCCATTGTGCGTGCAACGTTTCCAATTTTTCTTTCAGTTGTTCCCTCTCCTTTTCGACTTCGGCAAGCCGCTTTTTCGCGTGGAGTTCCGTTTCGTCGGCCAGTTGACGCACCGTCAATTCGAGCTGCACGAGTCGGCGTTGCACCTGATCGATCTCGGTCGGCACACTTTCCAGTTCCATCGCCAGCCGACTCATCGCTTCGTCCTCAAGGTCGATGGCTTTGTCCGGCAAAAACCGTTCGGTGATATAACGATGGGCCAGCTCCGCCGCAGCCACAAGTGCCGAATCGGTGATCTTGACGCCTTTGTGATGATTTTCATAACGCGATTTGAGACCGCGCAATATGGCGATGGTGTCTTCGACCGACGGCTCATGAACAAACACCTGTTGGAACCGCCGTTCGAGTGCTGCGTCTTTTTCGATGTACTTGCGGTTCTCGGAGAGATTTTTGGGTCTTTTTCTAAGCTCGTCTCCCGCCGGCAGGGGGGG